>JBHLOX010000206.1:0-3922 GCA_048940045.1 Promethearchaeota archaeon | reverse complement strand
CCTGCGAATATTAAGAAGAGACCACCGATGAAACATAGTGCAAAAGGTGTCTGATTTTTCATCAATCTTCCTCTCTCTTCAGTAATATGAACCTCCTTTTTACATCACCGTATGCACTCGAGATATCAGAATCTACCTTTATCCGCGAAAATAGCATTTGATTGCGATTGTCAACTCACTTTTTGATTCTCGAACCACAAGTTTATTTTGTGTGTTGTAGTGGGTTGTCCGTGGTCATTTGAAACGGTAGGATCATCTGACTATACCACTGCGGAACGGGATGCTAGGAGAAAGTCACCATGCGCGACCAAGACGACGGCAGCAAGATCATGAAAGCGGTTCTCATAGGTGATGGAGCTGTAGGAAAAACAAGCATACGCCGCAATTATCTGGGTGAAGACTTTATCGAGGGACACCTTGCAACAATCGGTGTTGACCTCGCAACGAAACGTGTGCTGTTTGAGCAGGATATTGTAAAGTTCATCATTTGGGACCTTGCTGGACAACCAACCTTTGAGAAAGTCCGTGGACACTATTATAGTGGATGTAATGGAATTCTCCTAGTATATTCAGTTGTTGATCGCGATTCATTTGATAATGCAAGCAAATGGCTTGTCGAGGCTTACAAGAATATGGGTCCGCTTCCCCCTACTGTGATTATCGGAAACAAGATTGACCTTCGTGATAAGATGGATAAAAAGAAGTATGTGACATCAGAGGAAGGAGAGGAATTTACGAAGTACTTTATTGAGAAGCTCGAGGTTCCTGCTATTTTCCGAGAGACCTCTGCAAGGACTGGGGAGAACATCCAAGACACATTCCATGAACTTCTACGAATGATGACTGAAGCCTCCAAGACAGAAGAGAGTGACATTTTCATGGGTTGATATCACTCTAAAGTGGCAGCACATTTTCCTCGCTAGATGAATCCCAAATATCTGGTTTGCACAAACTGTTATTCTTTGCAAATCCATTGGCTTAATCTTACCTAATCAATCTACATCGATATATCTAATACGATAGATTTATATCATTAAGATAAGTTACAATAGTCGTCCCCGATATATCCACATGGATATAAAAAGATGGGGCAGAAAGTGACGAAAAATGGCAAAATGTCCAGTATGCGGAATGATGGCTGATCCAAATATAAAATCAGTCTACAAGGGAAAGACATACTACTTTATGAATCAGAAGCATAAAGAGATGTTCGACGCCAATCCTGAGAAATACAATCTTGAAGTGGGACTTGACGAGTAAATGATACTCCAAGCCTGACGACTTTGGTTTGCTTTGTCATTACATGAATAGTCTCCCACTCCTCTTCTTTTTTCCCATGCAATTTGGATAATGTAAATAGAATCGTATGGATCAACTCTATCAATTTCTCGAGATAAAACTGACCCTTCTATTCAACTTTGACTGTTGGGCAATTTGTCGCATTCATCAAAAGGGTTATTAACACAACTTCAATATATGTCCTACTCGATATATCAATGTGGATATTATAGGTTCAAAGATGTAAGTGAACTATTACGTTAAAATACAAGAAGGCGTTCTTATGGGTAAATCTGTTGACTCGCAATCAGGACACGTGTCTGAACTCCAAGAAATCCTCTCTGATTTCTCACAATTCTACATCGTAATCATGCTAAGTGAGGGTCCTATTCATGGATATGGAATGATCCGGGCATTCAAACAACGAACAGGAAAGACCCTAAGTGCTGGAACACTTTATCCTTTTCTACAGAATCTTGAATCAAAGGGATTTGTTCAGAAGAAGGATGAGTCAACAGGAAAGAGACCAAAAATTGTCTACTCATTAACAAGGAAAGGGAAGAGTTTCTGTGACAGGTTGTTCAAAAGATTCGCAACAATCACAGTATCAGCATTAGAACCAAGTCTTGAAACATGTGCTAGCTGTGGTGCCAAAGTGTATGAGGGTGCACACCATGAAATCATAGATGGGGTGGAATTAGCCTTCTGCTGTGTTCATTGTGCTAAAGCATTCAAGAATGGACATTGATGGATGCATTATATATAATACACGAGACAAAACGTTTATATATCGATACCGATATATCTAAGTATATATATCGACACCGATATATTAAACAAAATTCGTTCCTAGAGAATTTCCAAGGTGAAGTGAATCGATATGACTGAAGAAAACAAGACTGGCATGCAATCCTCGAGATTGTCAATGCAGATAGAGGGGATGCACTGTGCATCGTGTGTATCGACAATCGAGAATGCGCTGAAGAATGAGGATGGAGTCATCAAGGTAGCAGTCAGTCTTTTGGATGAGAAAGCTGTTGTTGAATATGATTCTCAACGAGTTGACAGATTAAAACTTGAGAACGCCGTTGACTCAACTGGCTATCGAGTAAAGAGATCGACAATGTCGATGATTATAACTGGAGCAGAGACTGAAACTGAATGGAAGAATGTTTCAGAGTCCCTCTCTCATCTGATTGGTGTAATTACAGTAAACACATTCCCAGATAGAAACAAAGTGCTCATTGAATATGATGAAGATTTACTGACGTATAAAATTGTCAAGAAGACACTTAGAGACCTTGGAATCGAACCCAAAGAGGCAGAAGGAATAGAGGGTGATAGAGAGTCTCTAGCGAGGGAGAAAGAACGTCGTTACTATTTGGGACTCCTGACATTCTCTCTGATCTTATCAATCCCTGTTGTACTCATTCATTTTCATGTGCTAGACAGTATAGTTCCTCTTGAAACGACTCGAATGCTCATTATGTTCGTCTTGGCAACGCCTGTGCAGTTCATCGGTGGATATCCATTCTACAAGTCTGCATTGAGGTCAGCTAGACACCTTAAAACAAACATGGACACTTTGATCATGCTGGGCACTAGTGCAGCGTATTTCTACTCAATTGCTACAACATTCATACTCCCTGGTGATTCCTTTTATGATACTGCAGTGTTACTCATAACCTTCATCCTGTTGGGTCGCACTCTCGAAGCCGTTGCAAAGGGTCGTACATCAAAAGCAATTCGAAGCCTGATGGACCTTCAAGCCAAAGTCGCAATAGTGGTTAGGGATGGAGAGGAAATCATACTTCCCATAGAGGATGTCGAAGTTGATGATATTGTGTTGATTCGCCCTGGCGACCGTGTACCAGTCGATGGTCAAGTTCTTGAAGGGAAATCCTCTGTAGATGAATCAATGATCACAGGAGAACCAATACCTGTGAATAAGAATGTAGGCGACTCAGTTGTAGGAGGGACAGTCAACAAAAACGGAGTTCTCCGAGTTCGCGCAGAGAAGGTTGGACAAGATACTGTTCTTTCTCAGATTGTTCGTATGGTTGAGGAGGCACAGACAAATAAACCGCCTATCCAGAGAAAGGCGGATGCGATTGCAGGCGTTTTCACTCCAGTTGTTCTGGTTATTGCACTCGCCACATTCTTCTTCTGGACTCTGATTATGTCTATAGAGTGGACAATTGCGTTGAACTTTACAATTGCTGTCCTCGTAGCTGCTTGTCCCTGTGCCTTGGGGCTGGCTACACCGACAGCTATTATGGTAGGAATTGGTAAGGGAGCTCAATATGGAATTCTGATAAAGACAGGAGACGGTCTTGAAACAATACCGGTCATAGACACAATAGTCTTCGACAAGACTGGGACATTGACAATTGGTCGTCCAACAGTCACAGACATCCTTGTCATCGGCGAGGTGTCCGAGGATGACGCTCTTAGTCTGATTGCAGCTGTCGAGAAGAACAGCGAACATCCGTTAGCTGAAGCTATCGTTTATGAAACAAAGGAGAGAGGTATTGGTATTTCAACCTCAGAAGATTTCAGCTACACAGCTGGAAAAGGTGTGAGTGCTTCAGTCAAGGGACAAGTGATTCATGTCGGTAGTAACCAATTCATGGAAGACATCGGT
>JBHLOX010000205.1:0-3930 GCA_048940045.1 Promethearchaeota archaeon | reverse complement strand
AAAGACAAGATTCTAGCCATGCTTCAGACTCTTGGAGCGCGCTTTGAAGATCCCAAGATCCAGCGCCGATTCAAGGACTACAACAAAACAATCCAGTTCAATTTCCCTGATCTTGATGCCAAGATGTTCATGAAAATTGGAGATGCAGAGCTCCTTGAAGTAGCAGAAGGTGAAACGGATGCAGAACTCCAAGTAACAATGGACTCCCCAGTATTCCTCGCAATTATAGAGAAGACAGAGAGTCCAATGGCTGCATACTCCGCTGGTAAGCTCAAGACAAAGGGTGAGGTGCCAGACCTTCTGAAGTTGCAGAAACTACTACTCTGATTTTGGTTCTTTGTCCACAACCATCGATACTAGCTCACGCATACGAATCATCTGACTCCTCACACGTTCAGCTCCATCCTTTGTCAGAACAGCAAAGGTTGTGGGTTTGAGATCAACGAACCTTTTTGATATTCGAATCAGACCCAACTCCTCCAATCTCCTGAGATGACTTGATAGATTTCCTGATGTTAAACCGAGTTTCTTCTGAAGAACTGGAAATGTCGCGTTTTGGGTGAAATAAAGATAGACAAGAATAGAGAGTCGAGTAGGGACCATGGTCTCACGGTCTTCTTCCATGAGTCCTTCCAATGCAGATAGGAGGTCCCCATCCAGACTCACTACTATCCCTGTCCTTTGCTCTCCAGAAGAAGACGTTCAGCAGTAATGAGCATGTATATTCCAACGATATAGATTCCTCCCATGTCTGCGACTATCAGGAAGACATATGCTAGTTCCAGAAACAACATCATAGGGATAATGCTGAGAAACACTACAATTGCAAAGTAGAGATGCTCACGAGTATAGAACTCATAACCGCTTTGTTGTCTTTTACCTCCGAAGTAGTTTGACAGAAAGCCAATTCCCATTATTATTTGAAGAGCGGGTGTGAAATAAAGCCCGGCACCAGATGAGAAAGTAACGAAAGACAGAACTACAATAGCAATTGCCAGAATTCCCCACACGATAAAGACAGTCCAATTCCCATCTGGAGTTGTTTCAACCTTGGGGTATGACCTTGTGAGTGGCAGAATTAGTCTAAATGCGACCACCCAAGAGAAGATGAGACTGAGTGCTACAAATCCCAGATTAACTAGTAGTGGATCTCCCTGACCAAAAATGTCCTGCAGAGACATATAGATTAACGTCGCGAAGGAAATTCCTCCCGCGATTATCAGATAGACGAGTCCTGCAACCCTTCGTGCAACAACCGCAGGATACTTGTCGACCAAGTCTGTCAGAAGCAGCAGCTGCTTGGCTTTCTCAGCCATATCATCTTCAACTACGCCCTTGTCGGAGTTCATGAACTCACCTCGATTGTAAAACGCATATTCACTTTCAAAAACCTCCTTAATAACTCTAATATAAAGGGGAAGGAGTCCCGGAGGACTCCTAACGAGCACCTTGCTTCTCGAATAGGACAATCCCTACAACAATTAGTAGGATTCCTACAATTGTTACAATTGCCAGGTCGATCCAAATTACTGCAGCTGTTATCGGAGCTCCTCTGAGAAACAGAGTGGTTATTGCGTCAGTGACATACTTGCTTGGCATGAATTTTGCGAAGATTTCTATTCCGCCTCCAAGGGGCATGAATGTGCCTAGAAATAGCTGTGGCATAATGAAGGCAAAGCTCACTCCTGTTGCTGTTTCAGCAGACTTGGATATTGTGGCAGAGATTAGACCGAAACCGACAGCAACCAATGAGAATGCTAAAGAGATTACGAATGTGAAAGCAATCCCTGCAATTCCAGTTGATGGTCTATATCCTATCATGTATGAGGTTGTTAAAACCAGTATCACTTGCACTACTGCTATGATCATAAAAGCAAGAGTTTGACCGAGCATGTAGTCTGCTGAGGAAGCCGGGGTTGTCTTCAATCTCTTCAGAAGACCCTCATCCCTCTCAGTCGTCATAGACTGTGCTACAATCATGGTCAGGAATATTGCAGCAAATGCAAAGATGCCTGGAGCCATGTAGTCCCACTGAGTAAGAGTGCTTGACTCTACCAACGCTGGACTATCTATCTCAACTGGTAGACCAATTGCTATTGCATCACTACCAAAGATCGTCTTCAGAAGTGCTTCCTGAACCAGTGGTGGAACAGCTGACACTGCAATCATGGACCCACTATCAACATAGAGATCGATTGTTGTATTGTCCCATAGACTTGGATTGAACGGAGAACCGTAGTAAGATTCCACACTGTTGCCAAATCCTTCAGGAATGATAATGAATGCATCGAGATTCCCCTGAAGGAGTGCTTCTTGTCCAGTAGTATTATCTTCAAAATCTTGAACGACAAAGACCTCTGATGAGGTAAGATTGTCTACAAAGGCTTGGCTCCAATCACCCTGTGGAGTTGTAACATCCTGATTCAGAAGGCCTACATTGAAACTTGTTGTACCTCCATCTCCTATTCCACCAAATGCTAGTCCAAATACGAAAGTCATTGCGAGTGGGAATATTATCAGAAGAAAGAGAACAGCAGGTTCTCTAGTCATCATTTTTAGATTCTTCTTTGTTAGTGCTGTAATTCGTCTGAGGTTCATCCTTAGACCTCCTCCCTTAGTTTCTTCCCAGTGAGTTTGAGAAAGACCTCTTCCAAGTTCTTAGCTTGGTGTTTCTCCATCAATTCTTCAGGAGAGCCAATTTCAATCAAACTGCCTTCATCAATGATAGCGACTCTGTCGCACAGCTCCTGAGCTTCCTCCATGTAGTGTGTTGTCAAAATGACTGTTTTACCTCTCTCTTTCAGCTCTCGAATGAAGTCCCACACAGCACGGCGTGACTTCGGATCCATAGCAACTGTAGGTTCATCCAGAAGAGCAATCTTTGGATCGCTAATCAACGCCATGAGCATACTGACTCGACGAATCATTCCTCCACTGTATTTCTTGGCACGTCTGTCAATGTGATCCTCCATACCAATTTTCTCAACAAGAGTTGAAAACCGTTCTTTGAGAACATCTTTCGGTACGAGATGCATATCACCCATGAGGATGATATTCTCCTTACCAGTAAGATGTGGGTAGAATGCTGGTTCTTGAGGACAAACCCCAATCACTTCTCGGACTCCCTCCGGGTCAAAAACCACATCGTGACCATCGACAGTGGCTGAACCGCTTGTGGGTTCCAATAGTGTGTTGAGTACATTGACTGTCGTGCTTTTTCCTGCACCATTAGGTCCGAGGATGCCAAACAGCTCGCCCCAACCAATCTCAAGACTGAGATTGTCGACAGCTGTTATGTCATCGAACCGCTTGGTCAGATTTGTTATCTTAATTGCAGATTCAGACATTGTAAATCACGAGTATGAACATGCATAGAATGAATATAAGAAGTGGACAATCTTTGAAGCACATCGTGGTTTGCGCCGCAAACTAGCCTGAACCACAAGAGTTCGATGAATGTTTAAAGGGAAGATACATCATTGAATTCTTCCTAAATTGGAGGTCAATTTGGATGCGTGTTCTCATTACTGCTCCTTTTACGGAATCTAGTCTAAAAGATTTGAGGGATGCAGGTCTTGATGTCGACCATCTTAGCTGGTTGAAAACTGGCAAGCTGCACATGGCAGATTCACTTCTCAAGACTATCAAGAATGGGAAGTATGATATCGTCATTGTGGAGGGTGATGAGTTGAAAGAGGAGATTTTTGAACAAACCGAACTTAAGCTGGTTGGATCCGTCAGGAGTTCTCCCAACAACATCTCGCTTCAGTCTGCGACTGCAAAGAAAATCCCTGTGATTTTCGTACCTGGTAGAAACACAATTGCAGTGGCTGAACATGCAATTGCTCTAATGTTAGCCCAAGCAAGGAAAATCGTGGGTGCAGAACGATTTCTCAAGAATGACTTCTTTGTGGATGATTTCAAGGACTT
>JBHLOX010000204.1:0-3930 GCA_048940045.1 Promethearchaeota archaeon | reverse complement strand
AAAGACAAGATTCTAGCCATGCTTCAGACTCTTGGAGCGCGCTTTGAAGATCCCAAGATCCAGCGCCGATTCAAGGATTACAATAAAACGATCCAGTTCATCTTTCCTGATCTTGATGTCAAGATGTTCATGAAAATTGGAGATGCAGAACTCCTTGAGGTAGCAGAAGGTGAAACGGATGCAGAGCTGCAGGTAGCAATGGACTCACCAGTATTCTTTGCAATAATAGAGAAAACGGAGAGTCCAATGGCTGCATACTCCGCAGGCAAGCTGAAGACAAAGGGTGAGGTGCCAGACCTTCTGAAGCTACAGAAACTACTCCTCTGATATGGGCCCTTTGTCAACGACCATCGATACTAGCTCACGCATACGAACCATCTGACTCCTTACACGTTCAGCTCCATCCTTTGTCAGAACAGCGAAGGTCGTGGGTTTGAGATCAACAAATCTTTTTGATATTCGAATCAGACCCAACTCTTCCAATTTCCTGAGATGGCTTGACAGATTTCCTGAAGTCAGACCCAGTTTTTTCTGAAGAACTGGAAATGTTGCATTCTGAGTGAAATAGAGGTAGACCAGAATGGACAGTCGTGTGGGGACCATGGTTTCACGGTCTTCTTCCATGAGTCCTACCAATGCTGATAGGAGGTCCCCATCAAAACTCAATTCTACCCCTGCCTTTTGCTCTCTAGAAGAAGTCGTTCAGATGTGATGAGCATATAGATCCCCATCACATAGATTCCTCCCATATCAACGACTATCAGTAAGACATAAGCAAGTTCTAGAATCAGAAACATCGGTATAATGCTGAAAAAAACTGCTAATGAAAAGTAAAGATGTTCTCGTGTGAAGATATCTGTTTCTATACTTTTTCTCCCGAGAATATAGTTGCTAAGAAAACCAGTGCCCATGATAATTTGTAAAATAGGTATGAAAAAGAGGCCATTGTTAGTTGAGAATGTTATCAGTGCAACAGTCACGATAGCAACCGCAAGAATCCCCCAAACTACGAAGGGAGCTCTTTGTCCCTCTTTTGGTTCCGGCTCTTTTGGATATGATTGAGTTAGTGGTAATACTAGTCTAAAAGCCACTAACCATGAGAAGAATAGACTTATTCCGACAAATCCAAGATTTACAAGTATTGGGTCAAATGGTCCAAGAGCATTTTGCAGAGACATATAGATTAGGGTAGCAAAAGATATTCCTCCAGCAATGATGAGGTAGACCAATCCAGAAACCCTACGAGCTACTACCTTTGGATATTTATCAATGAGGTCAGTTAGCATAAGTAGCTGTTTTGCTTTCTCGACCATATCTTCATCTGAAGAAGCATTCTCTCGGTTCAAACAATCACCTCAGTATTGAACAACAAATTCACTTTCAAAACCCCCATAATAACTCTACTAGAAAAAAGGAGTGGAGTCCCTAGTGGGACTCCTAGCGAGAACCGAACCTCTCGAACAGAATGATTCCTATAGCAACTAGTAGGAAACCAAGAATTGACACAATCGCTAAATTAGTCCAGATGACAGGAGTTGTTATCGGTGCGCCTCTGAGGAATAGTGTAGTCACTGCATCGGTGAGGTACTTGCTAGGCATGAACTTTGCAATAACCTCGGTAGCGCCTCCCAATGGCATGAATGTTCCAAAAAACATCTGAGGCATGATGAATATGAAGCTCACTCCTGTTGAGACTTCTGCAGACCTCGATATGGATGCTGCAATCAACCCGAAACCGACTGCGACCAAGGAGAATGCTAAAGCAATCACAAAGGTGAACGCAATTCCAGCTGGTCCAGTTGCGGGTCTATATCCAATAGCAAATGATGCGGCTAGTACAAGTGCTACTTGAACAGATGCTATGATCATGTAGGTCAGAGTCTGACTGACCATGTAGTCAGCTGATGAGACCGGTGTGGTTCGCAGTCTCTTCAAGAGACCTTCATCTCTTTCATAAGTCATAGATTGAGCCACAATCATTGTCAGGAAAATTGATGCAAATGCAAATATGCCAGGAGCCATGAAGTCCCATTGAGAGAACGTGCTTGATTCAACTAATGCAGGACTTGAAATCTCGATTGGTAGATTCAAAGTCATTGCATCACTCCCAAACACTGTATTCATCAGAACTTGCTGTACAAGAGGAGGAACCGCTGATACAGCTATCATTGACCCGCTGTCAACGTAGAGTCCGATGGTAGTATTTGTCCAAGAACTAGGATCAATAGGAGATCCATAGTATGATACTATACTATCCCCAAACCCTTCAGGAATGACAATGAATGCATCGAGGTTACCTTGTAGAAGGGCAGACTGACCAGTTGCATTATCCCCATACGAATGAACTACAAAGACCTCGGAGCCCGTGAGATTGTCAACAAAGGCCATACTCCAATCAGCTTGCGGACTCGTGGCATCCAGATTAAGAAGCCCTACGTCAAAACTTGTAGTTCCTCCATCTCCAATTCCACCAAAGGCAAAACCAAAGATGATGGTCAATACTATGGGGAATATTATTAGGAGAAAAAGAACAGCTGGCTCTCTGTGCGTCTTCTTCAGGTCTTTCTTCACTAAAGCTATTATTCTTCTTAGATTCATCTCTATACATCCTCCTTCAGTTTCTTACCTGTTAGTTTCAGAAAGACTTCTTCCAGATTCTTAGCTTGATGTGTTTCCATCAAGTCTGTAGGAGGTCCAAGTGCAATCAGTTTGCCCTCGTCAATGATAGCAACTCTGTCACATAGCTCCTGAGCCTCCTCGATGTAGTGTGTTGTTAGAATGATGGCTTTACCCTGCATCCTCAGCTCTCTAATATAGTCCCAGATTGCTCTTCGGGATTTAGGATCCATTGCGACAGTTGGCTCATCTAATAGAGCAATTTTTGGGTCATTGACTAACGCCATTAGCATACTGACCCTACGAATCATTCCACCACTGTATTCCTTTGCTTTTCTGTTGATATGATTCTCCATACCAATTTTCTCAATCATGGAACTGACCCTACTCTCGAGAACATCTTTAGGAACAAGATGCATATCACCCATGAGAGTGATGTTCTCTCTACCTGTTAGATGCGGATAGAATGCAGGTTCCTGAGGACAGACACCAATCACTTCTCGAACACACTCTGGGTCAAAGACCACGTCATGTCCATCAACCGTTGCTGAACCATTGGTTGGCTCTAGAAGAGTATTGAGAATGTTTACTACTGTACTCTTGCCTGCACCATTTGGTCCGAGGATGCCAAACAGCTCGCCCCAACCAATCTCAAGACTGATATCGTCGACAGCTGTGATATCATCGAACCGCTTGGTCAGATTTTTTATCTTAATTGCAGATTCAGACATTGTAAATCACGAGTATGAATATGCATAGAATGAATATAAGAAGTGGACAATCTTTGAAGCACATCGTGGTTTGCGCCGCAAACTCGCCTGAACCACAAGAACTCGATGAATGTTTAAAGGGAAGATACATCTCTGGAATCTTCCGAAATTGGAGGTCAATCTGATTGCGTGTTCTCATTACCGCCCCATTCACTGAATCTGGCATAAAAGAATTGAAAGATGCAGGTCTTGATGTTAATCATGCTAACTGGCTAGAAACAGGCAAGTTATACATGGGGGCTTCGCTTCTCCAAACAATCAAGGATGGGAAGTATGAGATTGTCATTGTGGAGGGAGATGAGATGAAGGAGGAGATTATTGAACAGACCGATCTGAAGCTAATTGGGTCAGTCCGAGGATCCCCCAACAACATCTCACTTCAAGCTGCAACTGCGAAGAAAATCCCTGTGATTTCAGTCCCCGGTAGGAATACCATTGCCGTGGCTGAACATGCAATTGCTCTAATATTAGCCCAAGCAAGGAAAATCGTGGGTGCAGAACGATTTCTCAAGAATGACTTCTTTGTGGATGATTTCAAGGACTT
>JBHLOX010000203.1:0-3932 GCA_048940045.1 Promethearchaeota archaeon | reverse complement strand
ATTGATGAGGACCTAGTTGAAGTTGAGGGCGATCTACCTGATGGGGTTAAAATCTACAAAATCCCCGCAACAAGAATTGCGGATCAAGAGGTGGGAGTAAAACAAGCTACTAATGTAGTGATGCTGGGAGCTCTGACTGCAATTACTGGAATTGTTTCTGCTAAGGGGCTCAGAAAACAGATAGTTGACAGATGGCCAAGATTCAAGGAAACAAATCTGAAGGCACTCAAACTTGGATTGAAAGCTGGGAAAAAGGCGGTTCCATTTAGTGCCTAGATAGTAAAGTATCCTTATGTGAATCAAGTTCTTGTTGATATTTTATTAGTTCACCACTAGAAGATTGGTACTTTCTAATAGGCGAGTGGAGGGTCAATCGAAAGGTCAGTTTGACGGAGGGGGACGCCCTCCAAACATCTTCCTCGTGTAGTTCTTTTTCTGGTCATTTTCCGTTACCACTGCTCTCCAAAGCAAGAACAGCTGCACCAAGTGCCCCAGTGAGTTGTGGTTCCTCAGGAATCCAGAGTTCTACACCTAACTGATTTGACAGGTGATATCTGAAAGCAGGATTAAGTGCTACCCCACCAGTGACACAAGCTGGTTCTTTGACTCCGACACGTTTGGCGAGGGCACCAATCTTCGAAACCATTGATACATGAACTCCTGCTGCGATATCTGCAGCAGCTTCTCCAGCACCTATATGACCAATAACTTCGCTCTCGGCAAAGACAGTACAAGTGCTGCTTATCGAGCTGGGATTCTTTGATTTGAGTGCAAGAGGCCCCAGTTCATCAAGGGAAACCTCAAGAACACGTGCCATGACCTCGAGAAACCTTCCAGTCCCTGCAGAACACTTGTCGTTCAATTCAAAGTCCTCTGGTCTTCCGGAGAAACCTACCCGAATAGCCTTAGCGTCTTGGCCTCCTACATCAATGAGCAATCGGATATCGGGATTGATATGGTGCACTCCTATGCTATGACAGGTAATCTCGGTAACTGATTTTTCAGCCAACTCTACACGTGCCCGTCCATAACCTGTGCTAATAACAGGAATCCCATCCAAGTCAATCCCCGATAGCGATGAGATATTCTGGAGTGTCTTTTCAACAGCCTGAGTTGCAGAGGCCCCGGTTAACATCAGTGATTTAGCAAGAACGTTACCTGAGCTGTCTAGTAAAACACCCTTCGTTGTTGTTGACCCAACGTCAATCCCAACACCAATATCCACTGATTCTCTCTCCTCACATCAACATCTCAAGGAGTGCATCTACTCTGGTTTCAATCTGAGCGGAGTTGTACACTCTGGAGTCAACCATATCACCTTCAATAATGACTCCAGGTACACCTGTCCTCTCGGTAACTAGTTCCTTCGAAACAAGTTGCCCGAGTGAGTAACGCTTGCACGAGCGAACGGAAAACATGACGAATCCATCAAGGTCATAATCTTTAATCAGCTGACACATTTTGTCTACCTTAGCATCAAGACCCATATTCAGATAAACTTTGGAATATGTTCCCACTACTTGGTCAAGAATTGAAGAAGTATCTACGCCCACCATATTCCCTGTCCACGCATGAGTATAGGTGTCAGCAGGAAAACCTACTCCTCTGCTTGCTAGTATATTGAAGAATCTTAGAGTGTGCCAAGGCGGAATATTATCCCAAAGTAAACGAATCTTTTCATCTCGGATTGCACCAATTCCATTCTTAACACGGTCTTCTACCTCTGCAACAAAAGATTCGTAAAACTCAACACAATGCTCAGTTCCCCGACTTGAAACAACGGGAGCCATGGTCAAGAATCTATCAGCGCAGTTCAATGGGCTCGGTTTGGTCTTGCAAGCCTCAAGGGCACGTATCCAGAGTCTTGTGGCTTTGCTTGAAAGCTCAGCAACGTCGCGAATTCGGTCCTCCTCAAGGGTTCGATTGAAGTGTGAGCCAATAAACTCAATCAGGCGTTCTACACCCCGCCGAACATACTCCTGATTATGCGGAAGTTGCTGGTTTTCAATGGGAGGAGTATCGAGGAGGAAAACAGGCGCTCCTGTCATCTCAGAAATAGCATCATACCATCTCAAAACAGTCCCACAGATGTTATTACATGCAAGGAGAAGCTGAGGTGTTGGGAGTGAACCCATTGGAACTTCTTCAGGCTTTTCTGTAGAACCAATACTGACACGAGCGTATGAGCACAACTCCTGTGAATATCCAAGATCTTCTGCGATATTAGAAACTTCAGGACCTATTTTCTGAGCTCCAATAATGGCTCCAGCTTGTTCAGGATAAACAACACCAAGATTCATTGCGATTGGAATCTCCACCGGGAAGCCAGAGGTAACCCACGCAAGGTTTCCGTTCTCGCTTGCTTCCATGGCTTCCAATCCGTGACGAAAAGCTATCTGTTGTAAGAGTGCCTGTGTTTCAAGGCGTCTGTAGGGCTTCTCTTCAACTGGTCTTTCTTGAGTCATTTTTCTTTTCTCACTCCAGAGTTTCTACAAAGGTCTGTATTCTTGTTTCAATCCTGCCACGGTCACTAAGCTCAGGGTCTAATGGCACTCGGACAGTCTTAACTCCTAGTTCTGAGGCAGCTCGTTCAATTGATGGAGCTTCAAATTGGTCAGGGTCACAGAAGGACTGCTCACAAACAACTAGCCCTTGAATAGATAAGTTTGAGAGAAGCTCTTTCATTGCGTTCATGCGATATGAGAGACCTTCATGAGTTGGTTCACCTGGCGCAGACAAGACAGATTGCGCCATCGCAAGGAAGGGATCGTCAGATTTGGAGGGAGCCTCGGTGAACACAGTCTTGAACCCAAATGAAAGAAGATCTAAAACGATAACCGAATCTGAAATGTCAGGCATGTCATGAACTAGAGTGGCTATGGCCTGAGGTTCAACCATTCCTCCCGCAATTGCTATGCGAGGGGTTTCTAGATCTTCTGGAAGTTTGACTCCTGAATAGTCGCTGCTTTTTATTGCTCGCTGTACAGTTTCGATTGTATCTACAAGCCCCAGCTCTTCTGAAGTGCTTCTAACCATTGACGCAGCATCCTTGAGTTTGGACACTGATGAAATAGTTGGAGCTGTCAGAAATGACCTCACAAATCTAACTACCTCAGTATAGGGGATTATCTTTGGATTGACTACTCTAGCGGAATAGAGGAATTGTGCACTGCTACGAAACCCTTGTACAAGATCGACTGCTCGGTCATAACTCTCTGAAAGAAACGGTCGGTTGAATGTATTTGATATTGTTTCGCTGAGTATTCTTAGCTCTTCGGTCAGAAATTTAGTTGTTGAATCATCCTGACTGTAACGTGTCACGGGATATGTCAGTCTAAATACTCGATCGTCAGAAAACCGAACCCTCCACACATCACCGAGATTCTGAAGAGCATCACATGTGTTTCCTGGGAATAACAACCCAGCAAGATTCAGGAATTGACCATTTGCACGTTGACTATAGAGATTCCTGATGTATGAACATGCGAAGGTCTGAAGACTCTCTTCAAATCCACTTGCTTTGCCGGGTAGGGCACGAATGAGGGATGGTGTGAATCCATGTGCCATAAAGAGTTCCAATGGAACATGAGGGTAGATGTAGCCAATTATCTCCTGACCTGATTCCACCAGTTCTTTCAATCCCACTGATGATTGCTCAATAACTCCTTCATAGTTCACGTTGTTTTCCTCTCTCTGTGGCGAGTGGTTCTTGTAGTATTGTTGAATTTTTAGCAATCAGTATCTTAATTGTTCCGCTGAGTCTCCGAAAACCATGATTTTTCGCTATTTTTGAATTAAAAACCACCTGTGGAAATCATTATCAAGAGCATTTGTTGTCATAGGTGATATCCTCTGGTCAAAATTCTGACTAAAGATTAAGGACGAGAGATATGGAGAACGAACAATATGGAAGAAATGTTATGGCATAAATC
>JBHLOX010000059.1:0-16006 GCA_048940045.1 Promethearchaeota archaeon | reverse complement strand
AAGATAAACGCCCCTCGATTAACAGCCATTCCAAGGAGAAAAGTTGCCCAAGCAAACTGGATATCGACGACTCTCCTCAGTTGATTCGTGTACCATTCTCGATACAGGAATGTTGCTAGAAGGCACGAGTAAAAGACAATCCCTGCCATGAGTACTAGACTGAGGTCTCTTAGGACATCTCCTGGTGGGAAAACTGGCAAGGTGTCTACGTCCCCTTTAGGCTGATTAGCCATTGATGCCTTTGTGTCCTTTTTAGTGATACTAGGATGAAAGTATAGACTATTGTTCATCAATGAGGGTCCTGATGATCCCAAGAGTAGAGTCAACTGCTTTCCCCCAAAGACCATCTGAGTCTGGAGGAAGGTCTGATGCTCCAATCATTCTACGTATCTTAGCAATCTGACCTGCATGGTAAGTCCCATGCTGCACTGTCCTAAGGACCGCCCATGCGATTGATGGTCCTCCCTCCTTTGGTGGAATTATGCGAAGTTGTTCTTCGGGACACTCTTTGACAATCTTAGTTATCTTCTTAGTATTCTCACTGATTCGAACCATGACCTCTTCAAATGTGTCCGCGATTACCGGAGGTCCAATGGAATTATTTGCCTTGTGGAACCAATAGGTTTCTGCAGTCCCAATATGCATAACTATCCCCGCGATTGACCTCGAGTATTCTTCTCCAGTAACAATCTTGACTATTTCATCATTAGTCAAATCATTCAGTACATATTGAAGATGAGCTCGCTGATTCATGTGAGCTTCAATCATCTTTTCCCTAAACCAATCCAGTACCATATCATTCACTCCTAATTCTCTTCTGGTCTTTCAGGCTTTTCTTTTGTTAGAGTAATTAGTTCATACTCCCGAGTTCCCAGACCCATTTTTTCTGCATGCGAGAGTTGAACCTCAGCAAGTTCAAGAATCTCGCCGCTCTCAGGATCCTTGCATGCATGTGCCATCGCGAACTTGCAAGTACCGCACTCTAGCTCTCCGACTTTAGAGTCAGGATTAGGTGGGGCATCCTTTATAGCTTGAAGTGATGCTTCATCAATTGCTACGGGATCTCTTGCACCAAATATACCTATATCATGCACAAGTAGAGGTGCACCAAAGTTCCAACAATCACACAAGTCAGAGATATCGATTGCCAAGTTGATGTAGTAAAACTTGTCTTCACCAATTGAGTTGACCACACCTACTGCATTCTCGACAAAGAATGGTGCTTGAGTATGATTTGGTCTCCAAGTCTGTGTCACAGCTTTCGCCTTGACTTGAGAGCAAACGCTGACGCAGTGGTGACAGGCTATACACTTCGAGATGTCTACAACGGCCTTCTCTTCCATGGATATACATCTAGTAGGACAGACCTTCAGACACTTCGAACACTCGGAACCGAAACACTTCTCTGGGTCAATCTTAATGTCACCAAAAAAGTGCATGGCAGCTTTCCCCTTCTTACCAACAAGCCCAATTCCCAGATTTTTTAGTGTACCACCAATACCACCCAGCCCATGTCCCTTGGCATGAGTGAGGACAATGACCTTGTCGCAGTCAAACAATGCAGTCGCAACAGCTACACTATCAATGTGTTCGCCGTCAACAGGGACATCAATGACATCAGTCCCCCAGTATCCGTCAGCCATGATAATTGGTGCACCAACTGAAGCAGCTGTATAACCATGAAGAGTTGCCATTCCTAAATACTCTGTTGCAGTGGTTCTACCGCCATACGCTCCTCCAGCTCCATACCCAAGTCCAGTAGTTTCTGAAACAAATGGTTCCCCACCAGCAGCTCTGATAAGATCAACAATCTTCCGAGCATATGCTGGTCGTAGGTAATTCGTGTTACCCCATTGACCAAAGTGTGTCTTTACCATGATCTTCTCGCCGGGCTTGATTGCATTGTCCAGTCCAAGCATATTGAAGATGTGTTCCAACTTGTCAAGCATATTGTAGTCAGGACGTGTTTGCCTATCAGTGAAGTAGACTTTCGATGGCATGATGTGTTCATCCTCTGCTGGAGAATGTCAATCCACTAAATAACGGTTAGGCATTGGACAAATGACTCCCGACCCCCTCATTTCTCTTCTACCCTCAAAATCAGTATAGTCTATCATTGTAAAAGCAATCAAATAATCATCGGAGTGAAATCTCCTCAATGTCATTGATGGGTCTGTGATTTCAGTCTGATAGATTATACCTCTAATAACCATAACAAAACCATTAACAAGAAGCAGGATAATCTGTGAGTCGTGTCAACCCGATGTCTCTTCCTTCAAAAGGATTTGGAGCAATTTGAACAAATCCATGGTCAAGCTTTTGAGCTCTCAAAAGAGCAACATGTATCGCTTAGGAATAATGCTGCAATTTCCCTTACGAAACAGCAACTAGATCATATGCTTGAGAATATATCAGGAAATCAAACGATCCCCGATTATGTGACTAGTTTCGTTAATCATTTCCAACCACTCTCAGTGTCTCTTTTTGTATTCAATGATCCAATGTGGAAATTAATGGAAAAAAAGTCTGAATCGACAAATACAATGCTTCCAATTGCTACCATTCCTAGATTCTATTGGAAAGAATCTACGACAACTCCAAAGAATCCTCATGGTGTAAAAAGAGACATGAGTACTGACCTAGTTCTGGATATAGAACCTCATGAATCCATTACGATAGAAGGATTAGGAGGCGAATTCTGCGGTATTCTCGAAGGGCAATTGGTAGAAAGAGAAACTGGACCAAGACCCATTATATCACCAACTTTGCCAGGGTCAAAGAAAATGGTCCCCAAATATAGTAGCCATGATATTAAGATAAAATTACAATTTGGAAGGCTTAAAGGGGATCTATATCCAAAACCATCGGATTCAATCGATTACATCTTCTCTGAGCATCCCAAAGTGTTCTATGAACATGGGCTCTCAGTGTCATCCGATGGATTGCATATCCAGCTAGGAGTTGGTAATAGGAAAGCTCATCCTCTTCATGGCAATGTCGTTTTGCTGTTTGGAAAGCGTTGGGAGTCAGATACTCCTGGTCACAAGATAATATCCTACCATGTTTGGCTAAATGCACTCTTTGACTTACTTATAGAAGATATCTGAATTTGAACATTGAAATTCAGCCAAAACAAAGGGCTTTTTTGGGAATTGGTATTAAGAGTAACTAATCCTTTAGTTTAGAGGAAAAGAATCATGGAACTGACAATTGCATTCTTCGTCACAGGTGCAGCTGTTCTTATTTTCACCATTTGGAGAATAAGCAGATTTCTTGCTTACTCCAATTTTGTGAACAATCTCCATGACACATACCAATGTAATGATATCGATTTTTCTGGTGATACATTATACACAAATTGCGTTTCTCATACATGGACATTGAACAATATTATCAGAAGAAAACATAGCAGACTCGGTAATCTATTTCAAGACTTTATGTTCCATGACACATTCATCACTACAATCTGGGTCAGTTTAGCTATCGGCATTGGTGTTCTTATCTTTGGATTTGTTATTGTTCGGTCGGTACAGATTGCGGGGATGCTTCTAATCTTATTCCTTATTGGAGCATTCGCTGCGCTAGGATCGGGAGATGTCAAAAATTCAGAAGACCTTCTATCTGTGCTTCGAAGTAGTAGAATCGAGGAATTATCTGCGCAAGACTATGCCTATGCATCAGTTGCATTAGGGTCACTCAAGAAAGGAATCTCTTTTTCATTCACTGTAGGGGCAATTCTGGTCGCGTTCGCTCCGTGGGGAAACCTAGCACCTGGTGCAGCAGGGTGGATAATTGCAGCATTCACTGTATACATGATTTGGAATCCTACAATATTCTTGGCTGAGTTTTCAGCACCTATAGCAATTCTCTATTTGATAGCAGCATGGCCAGCATTAACACTTGCAATTGTCTTTGGAATACGTAAGTTTCGAGGAAGCAATGAAGAGATTGTTGAACGGACAATCCAAATCTAATGCATAGTCCTCAAAATAGCATCCCTAAGCTGCTAATGAAAACAGCAAACATCAAAACAAAGACAGATGCAATAAAGATCTTCTTGCCTCGCATAGCCCAAACCCAAGTGCGAACTGGTTGACCTTCTTTGTCATATCTCTTATTAACATCCAATGGTTGCCGGGCCATAAAACACGCTCCAAGAATGAGCATTAAACCAAATTCGAGAAAGAGATAACCAGATGCAGTCAACAATACAGATACTGTGGGATCTATAATTGCGATAATCATGGCAATAATCAAATCAAAGATCATTATTATGCTAGCTACTTCTAAGGGCACCAAAACCGTCCGAATAGTTATTGGCAAACCCTTAGCACCTCTATACTAACAGAAAGAGAATCAATCCTATTGCAAAAAAGACTATAATCATGATAATGAAGGGTAGAAAGATTGTTTCCAATGAAGCTATGAACAGAGCTATGTAGTCCTTTCCTTCCAGTTTGACCTGCCTTTGAGGCATTTCAAAATAAGCTCGATATTCATCCCATTCTGGTTCGTCTATTTCCTCATTTTGATGTGATGGGTCATCGTAATAATCACTCATCCTTCTTTTCTCCATTCAATTACCTGTTCAGTTCCATGATGTGATAAGGCTATTTATTGGCCAACTGCTTCAGCATATTCCTTTTGCGCACTGGTGCCAAAGTCAAGCTGTCCTGAAAAATGACAGGCAACTAGATGACCGTCTCCCATATCTCTGAGATCAGGCTTTTCTCGTGAGCATATATCCTGAGCAAAGATACATCTTGGATGGAATCGGCAACCAATGGGAGGACTAATTGGGCTGGGTACTTCTCCAGCGAGAATCTGAGCCTTCCCTGCGAATCGTGGATCTGGTATTGGGACTGCAGAAACTAATGCAAATGTATAGGGATGAAGAGCTTCTCTGAAAATATCCCGTGGTGTCAACTCGACAATCTGCCCGAGATACATCACAGCTACTCGATCACTCATGTGCTTCACAATACTGAGGTCATGAGAGATGAACATGTAAGTCAGATTCAAATCCTGTTGAAGGTTCTTCATTAGATTCAGGGTCTGAGCTTGGACAGACACATCTGTGCTAGATGTTGGTTCATCCATGACCACGAATTTTGGATTCAATGCAAGAGCTCTTGCAATACAGATTCTTTGTCTTTGTCCACCACTAAATTCATGGGGGAATCTATTAAGATGATCTTCAGTTAGACCTACTTTCTGTAGAAGTTCGAGAACCATATTACGCATTTTGGGTCCTTTTGCTATCCCATTAACAACTAGTGGTTCGCCCACAGAATTCTTTATTGTAATACGAGGATTTAGGGATGCCATGGGGTCTTGAAAGACAATCTGCATCTGACTACGGACATGTCGTAAGTCTGCTCCTTTGATCTTTGTGATGTCCGTACCCTCAAACTCTATTGTGCCTTCAGTTGGTTCAAGTAGCCGAAGAACAGTGCGGCCTAATGTGGTCTTGCCGCAGCCACTTTCACCTACGACACCCACAGTCTCACCTTGTTGGATGTCTAAATCAACGCCATCAACAGCATGCACTTTTCCAATTACTTTCCTAAAGACACCTCCGGTTAGAGGGAAATACTTCTTGAGACCACGTATCTTGACCAGTGTTCGTTCGGACATTCGTTATCACCTATTCCAAAGGGTTATGGCAGGCCACCCAGTGACCTGGTCGCCTTTCCTCCAATGTTGGTTTTTCTTGTTTACAAATTTCAGTAGCGTTATCACATCTGGGATGGAATCTGCATCCCGATGGAGGGTAGATGAGATTGGGCACATTTCCCCTAATTTGTGGCAAACGTTCCTTGTTTTCGTGAAGCTTAGGTACTGCTGTCAAAAGTCCTGCAGTATAGGGATGAAGTGGATTATTGAAGAGCTCAGCAGTTGCACAAGACTCAGCAGTAGTACCTGCATACATAACATTCACCCAATTGCATGTTTCTGCTACAACACCCATGTCATGAGTGATAATCATAATGGAGGTTCCAATCTCTTTCTTAAGCTGGTTAAGCAGATTCAACACCTGAGCCTGTACAGTGACATCAAGTGCTGTTGTTGCTTCATCACAAATCAAGATCTCAGGATTGCAGGCGAGAGCCATGGCTATGAGCGCCCGCTGCCGCATACCTCCAGAAAGTTCATGAGGGTATTGACTAGCTACAGATGCAGCAGCTGGCATCTTCACCATAGAAAGCATACTAATAGCTCGTCTCAATGCTGCAGCTTTTGCGTCCTTGTCATCTGGCTCTGGAGGGTCATCATAAAGTGATTTGTAGTATGAGATTTTCTCTTCAATCGTACTGCGTTTCTCGGGGTCAGCAGTTTCCAATAATGATTCTTCCAGCTGCTCGATCTTTAGATCTAACACATCAGTTCTGAGATCTTGATGAAGCATGATGACTTCAGCTATCTGATCACCAACTCTAAAAACAGGATTAGGATATGTGGCGGGGTCCTGAAAGACAATTGCAATGCTTGCTCCACGAGTTGCCAAGACTTCCTCTTCATTCATCTCCAAAATATCAACCGTTTCTATCTCTCTTGTTTCTTGATCGATGTGATGAAACAGAATCCGACCTTCGTCAATCCTTCCAGGGGGCTCTACAAGCCGCAAAATCGATCGCGCTGTGACTGATTTTCCGCAACCAGTTTCACCTACTAGACCCATTGTATCACCCCTCCGAAGGAATAGTTCAACTCCATCAAGAGCTTTCACAACTCCTTCGTAAGTATAGAAGTTGGTCTTTAATCCTCTTACTTCAAGAACAATATCTTGTGTGTCTGACACTAGTCTATCTCCTCCGGAGTTTCGGATCCATGATATCACGGATTCCATCACCCACGAGGTTAAAGGCGAGGGCCGTGAATAGAATAGCAAATCCTGGGAAGAAAACTGCCCATGGAGCTATCATGAAGTAAATCTGACCAATTGCGATCATTAAACCCCATTCTGCGACGCCTGCTGGGGGTCCAAAACCAATGAATGCAAGACCTGCAGCAACAAGTAGAACAGAGCCAGTATCCATGGTGGCTTGCACGATAATGGGTTGGATAGTGTTTGGAACAATGTGAACTGTGAGAATGCGGACGTCACTTGCCCCCAAAGACCTCGCAGCCTCAACATACAGCTTCTCTCGCTCTGTAAGGACCTGACCGCGTACAAGCCGTGCGTATTGCGGCCACCAAGTTATCATTAATGCGACTGAAATGTTTTGCATACTCCTCTCGCCTAAAGCCATTACAATGGCCATTGCTAAGACAAGACCTGGAAATGCAAAGAACACATCAGTCACACGCATGACTAGCTCATCGATCTTGCCGCCATAATAACCAGCAACTGCTCCAATTATAGTACCAATTACCACTGCAACAAGTACTATAGTTAATGAAATTGTCAAATCAACCTGTGCAGACCATAATATTCTGCTGTAAATGTCGCCCCCTGAGTCATCTGTGCCCCATAGATGAACTGGCATTCCTGCTTGGTTGCTTGGAGAACCAGGAGGAAGATTTGAATCCGCCCAGATTCTCTGCTCTGGTCCATAGGTTGTGATGAATGGAGCAAGAAGCGCGAGTCCCACAAAGATAACAATGATAACAATACCAACCACAACCAGAGGACTCTTTCGTATAAGGGTTAAGCTAAATCTAAATTCCTTCATTCGTGGAGTCATATCTTCTCTGAAGTTGGGGTACCAATACAATTCAACATCAGGTTGGAAAAGAGTAAAAATCGGAAGAAGTGGTACCAGAATCAAGCAGGGAGCTAATGCGATTAGAAGGATATTGGACCAACGAATTCCTTCAAGTACAAGGAAACTAATTGCGATACCTAGCGTTGATGTGAGAAGTACTACCTCTAGTATGATGTTGCTATATAGAAGTGATGAAAAAGCCCACATCTCCATATTGCGAACAGCGATTCCAATACGTAGTGCTAAATAGCCTACCACCAATGACACTAGTCCTGGAATAAAATAAATCGCAATTTCTGCAGGCAGAACTATCCACGTCACACCGGCAACAGATTGAATCCAAAGTAGCACATTGCCTAGGGTAATGTATGCTCCACTGGCGATTGCGAATAATGAAACAATGATTTGAAGGTAAGCGACTACATTGAACCTTGCTCTGTCTGTGATTATTTCACCGTTATCATAGGCTATCATTTCTTGCATATAACTCGTCTCCTACCCAAATCGTATCCGAGGATCTAACACTCCATATATTAAATCTACAATGAGATTTGCTGACACAAAGATTAATGCTACGAGCAAGGTGAAGCCTGTTATTGCCGCAATATCTGACCAAAAGATTGCTCTTACAGCCCATCTTCCAAGTCCTGGCCAGTTGAATATTGTTTCTGTCAGTACTGCTCCTGTTATGAGACTTCCAAAAGCTAGACCGATGACAGTCACAGTGGGTATAAGTGCATTCCTCAAAGCGTGTCTGTAAATTACTATTCGTTCCGTCAACCCTTTTGATCTCGCTAGGGTGATATAGTCCTCTTTCAAGACTTCCAACATGCTGGACCTCATCATTCTTGTAATTATTGCAAGAGTAAGATACCCAAGACAAAATCCTGGCATCACGAGATGGAGAACAGCATCTACGAAGAGTCTGATGTTTCCAACAAGAAGAGAATCAATTAGCAAGAAGCCTGTAATGTAGTCAAAAGATCCAAAAGTAGTGAATGAATAACGTTCCCCGCCAGGCAAAGCAGGGAGATGCATTATGGTGAATTGATAGAAGAATACATATTTCAACATAAGCGCGAACCAAAAAATGGGCATAGACACCCCAGCTAACGAGAATATTCTTGTGAAGTGGTCAATCTTTTGATCCTTCCTAGTAGCAGAAATAATACCTAGTGGTATGCCAAGGATAATGGCAATTATCATAGCGAAGATTGACAGCTCTATTGTAGCAGGGAATTTGATTGAAAGTACTTGAAGAACAGGTCGGAAGCTGCTTGAAGGACTGATTCCCCAGTCGCCCTGCAATAGGCTTGCGATGTATAGAAAATACTGTATATGCAGAGGTTGATCAAATCCGTGTGCGGCTATGATAGATGGGATTGCCTCTTGAGGAGTATTTTCATTGATGTATATGGTAACAGGATCCCCAATTACATATGCTAGAAACCAAGTAATTGTTAAAACTCCAAAAACAACTGGGATAGCGAGTAAAACTCTTCTGAGTATGAAATCCCTTAGCTTCATTTGAAAACCTCTGTGCTCTGAGTAATAAGGAATTGACGCGTTGGTGTTTTCACTGGCTACTTAAGGCTTTGGTTTTAAGCTTCGAATCTATCTTCCACAACCTATATTAGACTCTCATATTTGTTAGGTGAACATTCGCAGTTCATGGAACGCGAATAGATTAACTCCATAGCGCGATGAATACGAGAAGGAGAAAACCATGAATAGAAACCAAACTATTGCAGTCGTGGTTATCATTATTGTCGTTGCAGGTGCAGGGGTATTCCTATTACTACCTCCACCAGCTCCAACAGGACAAACAGTTGTCTATGAAACCTATGGTAACCCCGATTACATGGACCCTCATAACAACTATGAGTCGTTTGGGTCCATGCTGCATTTCAACATATATGAAACGTTGTATGCGTTTGAGTGGGGTAAAATAGAAACTGACGTGAACACACCTCTTCTAGCGACAGGTATGACGATGTCCAGTGATGGAAAGACTTACACCTTTACACTGCGAGAGGGCGTCACATTCCACGATGGTACACCATTCAATGCATCATGCGTCCAATACAACTTTGAGCGAATGCTAGGTACCTTTGATCCTAGTGGTCCTGTCTGGATGATTGCAGAGCCCATTCTTGGCGGCCAAGCCATTGAGGATGCCGTCTACGATGAAAACCTCACCCTGCACGAAGACCTCTGGGAAGCATGGGTCGCTGATAATGCTGCTGGTACTGGCGCAGTCAATGTAATAGATGACTACACAGTAGAGATCAAACTGGCATACCCATTTGCACCATTCTTACAAGCAATGACATACCAGGTTGGTGCCATGATAAGCCCAACATTTGTTGAGGCTAACGGTGGCATAACGGTCGGATCCCATAACACGGTTCTCGACGAGGAAACCTGTGGTACTGGACCATACACGCTCGAAGAATGGACTTTG
Source organism: Promethearchaeota archaeon (assembly GCA_048940045.1). GTDB lineage: Archaea > Asgardarchaeota > Thorarchaeia > Thorarchaeales > Thorarchaeaceae > SMTZ1-45. The sequence continues at coordinate 5,833 of JBHLOX010000059.1, read as the reverse complement.
GATGAGAGAGTTGTACTAAAGCTAAATCCCAACTACTGGAGAGCATCAGCTGCTAAGGCTCTATTCCCATATGCTGGCGCAGTTGAAGAAGTGGTCATCAAGATCAATGAAGATGAGAACAGCAGAATCCTCAACCTAAAGGCAGGAACAGCGGACATAGTCACCGTCAATCCAACAGCTGCACCACTGGTCTACAATAATGCTAGCCCACCTGCATTTGCTGATAACGATGGAACGACACAGAGCCTTGATCCTACAACCTACAAGGTCTGGGCCCGATATCCGCTATTCACCATTGCGTCGATTCACTTCACCATGACTCCCACGTTGAATGAAACGACACTTGGAGCAGTAGTTGATAATCCATACAAACTGAAGAACTTCAGGAAAGCCCTGAGCTATTGTTTGGACTACGATACTGTAATCTCAGATATCAACAATAATATTGGTGTCCGAAACAAAGGACCAATACCAAGTGGCATGTTTGGGTACAACGACACTGCGTATCAATATGAATATGACCTTGATCTGGCACAGGATTATTGGAACGCAGCAATGGCTGACGATGGACTCGATGCTATTCTGACAAACAACACAAACAGGTTGATCTTCTACTACAACACTGGAAATGAAGTTCGTCGAAAGACACAACTACTCCTCAAGGATGGTCTTACAGCCTTGCTTGATATGCCTGGCACTACACAGCCAACTACTGCTCTTACTATCGATGTCCAGGGCTTTGAGTGGTCGACCTATCTAGGTCATGCTCGTCGTCAGGAGATGGGCTGCTGGATGATCGGCTGGATTCCTGACTATGCTGACCCTGACAACTACATGGTCTATGTCAAGAGCACAGGTGCCTACGGCTACTGGGCGAAGATAGATCAATCACCGGGTTGGGACGCAGAATATGTTGATGGATTGATAGAAGACGCAGCCAAAAGTCTAGATGACAATGAACGAATCGCTCTCTATGGAGAGATTCAGGATCTCGTCATCGACCACGCGGCATACATCTGGTGTTATCAATATGCAACACTCACTGTGACCGGAGCGAGTTTGTTCAACGCTCAATACAATTGCCACCCGATGAATGGATACTACTTCTACCACATGTACAAGAGTGAGTAGTACAAGCAGTTTAGAAGAAGAGAGCATGTCTCTCTTCTTTCCCTTTTCTTTTTCTTCCCTTGTCTTTGATGCAAGGTCATATTACTCATATCACAGACTTTAAAGAGAAATCATTTGTCTTCTGAGGACGGTTGGTGTCTGATTGAAATCTACAAGGACCCGAACATCACTAACAACCATGAGCGTAACCGAGATGTTTTCTCTGTGGTGGAAAGAGAGATGGGTCCGAGGATTGGTCTTTGCCCTGTCACCCATAGGGCTTGTTGACGCATTGTTTACTTTCATCTTGTTCCAAGCTCATGGTCCAGAGTTCGAGTACAACCCCATCGTGAAACTGGCGCTGACTAGTGATTGGTGGTTTGCATGGATCATCATTGATATAGTTTCATTTGTTTTCTTTGCGATGATTGCGGGTTCGTACTATGTTCATACACGAAAAAGCATTTTTGGGAACCAGGTCGGTTGGTTGTCTTTTCTCGTAGCTCTACGTGTCGGGGCAGTTGCATATAACATCCTCTCGTTCTATTTGGACCCCTATCCAATCTTTTGGGCCGCAATTGCTACAATCTTGACTTATTTTGGAGTGGTTCGCCTATTATCACGAACATCAGATATCAGTGTTGTAGGATTCAAGAGATATTGGAGAGCAAAGTATGATCGTTTTCATGACCGATTAATCACAAGGGGCGTGAAGAGGGAGGAGGAAGAGGAGATTGAAGAATCAGTAGTTGAGGATGAACTGATACCTACATCGAGAACAGTCATGATGAAGCGTGCAGGATATCTATCGATGGTCATCGTGGTGTTTGTGAGCACTCCATTTGTACTAACCTCTGTTGGGTTTATCACCGGTGGGTTGGGTTGGACTGAAGAGTACGGTAGTACTGTTTACTGGAACGCAGTAGCAGGCCAATCATTTATAGCAGGATTCGCGACAGTGATTATACTCATCTCATTGATGATGTACTTCATGATGAAAGCATTCACTACAAAAGAAGGTGCTTGGTAGAAGAAATCATAAGACTGGAGCTTAACACCTAAGTATCAGTGCTTCTTTGGCACGCTTTATTAACAATGCTGAACAATCACTGGATGGTGTCAGTATGGCCAAAGGAGATCCACTACTCATTTTGAAAAACCTGAAGGCATACTACCCCTCTAAGAAAGGATTGGTTCGGGCTGTCGACGATGTTTCACTTGAAGTTCGTGAGGGCGAATGCGTCGGACTACTTGGAGAGAGTGGATCAGGAAAGAGCAGTATGGCGCTTGCCATAATAGGGCTCTTTGAAAAGGTAGCAAGATTCTCTGCAGGTGCATCAAATGATCCTGAATTGCGGAGAGCATTTCAGAAGGGCGTACCTAGCACCAAAGATCTCCCGGGTGTTGGAGGGAGTATCATCTTCAGGGGCAAAGACATGAGGGCCCTCACACAAGAAGAGCTCACTGCGATTCGAGGTCGTGAACTCTCACTCATTCCACAAGGACTCGGTCATGCACTTAATCCACAGCACAGCATTGGACACCAGACTGCAGAACCAGTCGAGGTTCACGAAGAAGATATCAGACTTCTCGACTTGAAAAGAAAAGTGCTCGAGTACCTGGGTCTTGTTCAACTAGCTGATGCTAATCTTCGATTTGTCATGGACCCAAGTAGTTTCAGTGGCGGCGAATCTCAACGTATCCTCATAGCTATGGCACTCATAGCGGGGCCATACCTAGTCATAGCTGATGAGCCCACCTCAGCCCTTGATGTGACAGTCCAACGACAGATAATGAATGTCCTGAGAATGGTTCGAGATGAGTTCGATGTTTCGCTTCTTCTCATCAGTCATGATGCTGGTGTGGTTGCTGAGATGGCGGACCGGGTTGCCATCATGTACGCGGGGAAGATAGTGGAGTTCGCAAATGCTGTGGACATCTTTCACGAACCACAACATCCTTACACAATGGGTCTCATGACAAGCTTTCCAACCATTGCAATGATGCAGATGAGAGCTGGAAAGAAACCCCGGCTGCGAGGCATACCTGGGGATCCTCCTGATCTCAGTGACATACCAAGTGGCTGCGCTTTTCATCCACGGTGTCGTTATGCTATTGATGTCTGCAAGGAAGAAGTTCCAGAATATAGGGGGGTCAAACCAGACCATTTCATAAGATGTCATCGATGGGGTGATCTCAATCAAGAATGAAGTGTGAGCGCCAAGAGGCGCCCACGGAGTTTCCTATTTCGAGTCTGAACATCGATGGGTACCGTGGGATTCAATTTGTCGTTGCTTTTTATTAACGCGCAAGCAATCAGTTGACCAGTCCCGCATCCATCTATTCGACTATGTCCTCCCAGCTCTGTCGAGTTGTTATCATAAGATGCAATTCTCAAATAATATTCTTCCGCCTTTCGGAGATGAGCAGTAGGCTAGAAAGAATGCAATCTGAGAGAGGTGCTTTCAAAAAGAAATGGTCTTACTCATTGTTGAGTAAGGCGACCCCCTGGTGTGGAGTTGTGAGGAGGCCTTGTTTACTGTTTGCCCATGGTCAATGCCATGATCGCCTTTTGAACATGAAGTCTGTTCTCAGCTACATCATATACTATAGACCTAGGACCGTCACAGACCTCATCTGTGACCTCAGCGTTCCTATCTACTGGGCCACAGTGCGTGAAGAAGGCATTATTGGTCTTTGCCATCCAGTCTTTGTTAGTGATCCAGTCATCGTAATTAGCTGCGATTTCGATCTCTTTCTTCTTCGCTGCATCAACTCCACGCTTGATCATATCCTCGTAGAAACCAGCAGTCATCCAATTCCGCGAGTATACAATGTCCGCATCCTTGTATCCCTCCTCGAGATCATGAACTATCTCGAAGTTACTGTCTGCAACCTCTGCATTCTCCTCGCACCACTTGATGACCTTAGGGTCTAAGTCATATCCGGGAGGATAGGCTAGTGTGACATCCATACCGAGTCGTGAGTTGATTAGTATGCTCTCTTGGACACTGCACCATGACCGAACGAGCGCGCCCTTGCCCCAGACTTGGAGTATCTTCTTACCCTTCAGGTTCTTGCCAGCATGCATTCTGTACCCCATTACATCAGCAAGTCCTTGACAGGGATGGAACTTGTCGTGAGCCATTGAAACAATCGGGACACTTGCATTCTCAGCGTACTGACGCAGGAGCTCATCTCCTTGACCATAGTACTCCAGTGCGGTTTCTAGAATCCGAATCCCAATTCCCACAGCATACCGACTCATCACCTGAGCTGCATCCTCAATAGTTTCACCAGCAGTCTTCGCTGACTTCAACCTCATTGTCTTAGGTTCGAGAAACTGTGCGTGACCACCGAGCTCGGTGGCAGCAGCCTCGAACGACTGTCGAGTTCTTACACTTGGGTTGTAGAAGAACATGAAGAATGTCCGTCTATCAAGGCAGTTGTTCAGTGGATGGTCATATCGATTCTCCTTGAACTCGAATGAGAGGTCAAGCGTCTTCTCAAGCTCTTCAATACTCCAGTCTTGTGTTGTTATAAGATCGCGTCCATACAGGCTCTTCATCGTAGTCACATGGCAACTGGAATCCATCTGGGATTTGAGTGTATCGCACGGTGGTCATAGGACATCCTAACCATTCAGGAATCCTCCATCATATCTTCTTGAATATAATCTGTTGAATCTTTTACGTGCCAATAAAAAGAAGAGAGATGACCCTCTGACCCAATGGTCAAGGGCCTCTTTGATTCATCTAGTACTCTGAAAAATGTAGCATGAAGTAGCTCTTGTCATGTTGACAGGCGGGGCACTTGTCTGGTGGATGATCGCCCTCATGAATGTAACCACAGTTATCACAGCGCCACTTCACCTTCTCTTTCTTCTTGAACATGGTGCCATCTTTGATCTGTTCAGCTAAAGTAATGTAGCGCTCGTGGTGCCAAGATTCAGCCTTCGCAATCATACGCCACATATGCGCAATGTTCGTAAAGCCCTCCTCCTCAGCGATATCAGCATAACCTGGATACATCTCAGTGAATTCGAACTTTTCACCAGCAGCAGCATGTCTAAGGTTTGACTCAGTATCCTCATACCCACCACTAGTGGGGAAGTCCCATTCAACCTTGATAGCCTCTGTAGCTCCACCTTCTTTCAGAGTTTTGAAGAACCTCTTAGCATGCTCTAACTCATGACCAGCGGTTTCTTCAAAGATCTTAGCGATGTGAGGATAACCCTCTTTCTTGGCAGTCTTTGCAGCAATCGTATACCTATTGCGTGCCTGAGACTCTCCTGCAAAAGAGGTAAGTAAATTCTTCTCGGTTTTCGTTCCCTTAAGATCCATATCTCTCAACTCTCTCAGTGGAGTATATTCTCCACAATCTTTCTGCGCTTTCGCGAGAATAAGATGTCTTACTGGATTTGGTTAATAAGACTGTTCTTAGAGAGGCCTAACTTTCTAAAGAATTATTTGAGGTGTTCAGCAATGACTTTTGCTAGTGCCCTCACCTGTTCACGCTGTTCGTCAGTTGGTCTGGCTTTGACATTTACAACAGGATCAAGAACCTCATATCGTGCGTCAGTCAACTGTTGGACCATCTTCTCGACACCACCACCCTGCCAACCATAAGTTCCGAAGATACCGATGGGACGCTTGGGGAATCGTTTTCCTTGAATCTCATCAACAATATGCCACATCTTCGGAAATGGAAATGCATCGTATGT
>JBHLOX010000202.1:0-3941 GCA_048940045.1 Promethearchaeota archaeon | reverse complement strand
GATGGCAACGGCAACGATTACAGATCTTGCCACAAGAAGGCAATACTCTGAGTTAGAGAAACGAGCTGATAAATTCATAGAGCGAGAAGGGTGGGCCAACCTCTTGCGGATGCTCAAGTATGCTCGTCCTGAGGGGAAAGCCCGGGATGCAGTGATTTCTCTCCTGCAGCTAGAGGCCATAGGTGGGACTGATAATGACTTGTTTGAGGAGTTAGGTTCACTTGATGGAGATAGTCTCCATGAGATCAGAGCCAACGCAGTTGAACCTGTTATGGACCTCCTGAAGGAGCAGATTGAGAACAATCACACCTATTTCATTGACATCGATTCAATGACAATGACGCCCTATGTGATTCTTGTAAAGGAAGTCATTGAGGCCCGAAAACGCGAGCTCGAGCAGCTGGAGGGAACTCCATCAAGACTCGACGTGCTCGGGACATTCTATGGGTTCCAGATACTCATTACCGACGGGTCCAAACCCTTTGACCGCCAGAATTCTTCGCAGAGCAACAGATGGTATAGCTGGCGACGCAGTACATGGCTCGATGAGAAGATAACCGAGAGTGCGGCAAAGGCTATGAAGAGTATCACTGCGGAACTGGCAGAGGAGGTGGACATGGACAAAAGATATCGCACTCTCGGGGGTAATCGTATCTTTCGAAGAAGATGCACCAGACCCACCGCAGATATCTTGGCAAATGCGGTACGACTTACACTTTACAAGGCTCCTGGGCATCGTGGTTCCGCAGCAAGGGCCCTTGGTCGAACCGGGGACTCAAGAGCGCTTTCGTTTCTCCATCACCGATTTCCGCTTGAGCAGAACAAAAAGACGAGGATAGCAATTGCCGAGGCTATTGGGAGAATTGGTCAAGAGTCTTCCATTGAGATCCTTAAGGAACGAGTCACTCCAAGGGGTCGCTACCTGTCTAAAGAGGGTAGGGCTATGATAAGCAGCCTGGGGGGAATTTCTCATCCTCAGTCTAAGGAGGCTCTTATTGAGTTACTAAAACATGATAGCAACACGACCAGAGCCGCTGTGATTCAAGCCCTCGGGAAGCAGGAGGAAACAGGTCTGGTCGACCTGCTAAAACCCTACATTGTTAGTAAAAGCAGACCTGTCGTCCGGGCCAGTATCTTTGCCTTGACTGATCTGGGAAAGGAGGGAGAGTCCATTGTCAGAGAGAATGCACATGTGGCAATCAAGAGGATAGGATATGATAAACCCTCAAAGAATGCGCTCATCAGGATGTTGAGTGTGTCAGGTGTTTCAAAGATGCCGTCGGTTCATCAATACTTTGCTAAACGAATCGAGAAACTTGGCAAACAAATCACTCAGATGCAGCGGAACTCGAGTAGCAGCTATAGCTACTGGTGGAGGCGGAGGGAGCAGAGAGCTAGACAACGGCTTCTTGAGTACATCAAGTTGGCTTCAACCCATCTGAGCCCTCCGTTCAATGTTGAGCTGCTAGACTCCATAAGGTATGTTACCAAGATAGAGAAGACACCAAACCAAATGACATGGGCTGTTGAAGGAAGCGAGTTAGGACAGGCTCTGAGGTCTCGAGGACTCAGAGCTAGATTTCAGCAGTCAATTTTGACTTCCTATAGGTAGGAAGCACAGACCTAGATACTATCCTGAATCATTCGTTCTTCTTCGGGATTAGCCGAGCTCTGCTGTAAATCGCTCAAGCTGATTACAGGCTTCAACCACCGATGGTGCAATGGATGAAACGAAATCAACTGGGTCCTTGAAAGCAGATTTTCGTTTCTTCTGAAAGGTCTTGTAAGCTGATGGACCGTTATAGTCAACAGTTGCTAGTCGCAGGGAGAGTTCTTCGGGAGGCATTCCAAACTCAGAGCCAGGGAGACTGGCTAGAAACCAGTTCTTGAGAAGGTATTTGGCAAGTTCATTGGAGGTGTAGATCTCTTTCTTTTGAAGAGCCTCTCTATGATTATTCCAATCAGGAAACAGATAGAAAGCTCCCTGTGGGTAGGGACAGGAAACACCCATTTCATGGATTCTTTGGTGCGCATATCTTGTCACTAATTCATGCACCAAGGCACAGTCCTTCATATAGTCAACTAGTTTGGTGTCGGTCCTATAGGCTTCAATACCAGCATATTGGATAGGTGCAGACACACTGGACCAAATCTCACTTCCAACAGCAAGAATACTCCTCAGAAGTTGTTTCTCATCTGGAGGCAGCAGGAGTGTCCCCAGCCGATAACCACCAAGAGACCTATCCTTGGAGAGCCCGCTGGTGATGAGTGTCCCTTCTGGATAGAACTTTGCTATACTGTGATGCTCCTGATCCCGATAATGGGTAAGAGCATAAATCTCGTCAGAAACGACAATTACATTATGTTCACGAGCAACATCGGCTAGCTCTTTCAATTCTTTACTTGAGAATGTATGTCCGGTAGGATTGCATGGGTAGTTCAAGACCAGTACTTTCTGTTGTTCACGATCAGGTGAGAAAGCTCTGAGTGCTAGTTCCAGCAAGTCAGGCTCCAAGCGATAGGAATTCTCCGACTTAGTCACAATATGATGAACATCCCGTAACAGGAAACGACCCATGTGTTGATAACTAACCCACGATGGAGCTGGAAGGAAGATAGGACCATCAAGGGCTGTGAGAGCAGCAAACATGAGTGGCTTGCTTCCTGGTCCCACGACAACATGCTCTGGTGCATAGTGCAGGTCAAACATTGTCTGGTAGAATTGTGATATCTGCTCTCTCAGCTCAAGAATTCCTTGGGTTGGAAGGTATCTCTGCCGCCAAGAGTTCTCGCAGAGTGCTTTTCGAACGCGGGCATGCACGGGAAAAGGAGACTCGCCAAAGCCCATGTGATAGACCTGTTCACCTCTCTCTCTGATAGTTGTGATTAGTTCGTTTATGACTAATGTGGCAGAGGGAACAATCCGTTTTGCAGAGAATGAAACTTCCATGGCTTACATACCTCCAACGCCTAAGGGTGTCTGTTAGAATCATCATGAGTAGGAGGGGTAGTGAAGGTAATTCCAGACAGAAATACATTGTTGGAATGTTTCCTATAAAACAGCAAGCTCAATAGTAGGCTCTGATACTGTAACAATGATGCCTATGCTCACCCTGCCGAAAAAGTTAGGATACTCAATTGGAAGATTCGGACCCTCTTTCCTCATGACTATGATTACCATGACGGTGTTCTATGTCTATGGGACCAGCTTTCGACTCAATTGGTTCCTGAATGGAATCTCAGTTGCTGCGTCATATGTTGTCATCGGACTGACCCACTGGTTCACAGGGTACTACAGTGATAGAATGAAGAGCAGATGGGGCAGACGAAGACCCTTTGTCATTATAGGCACACCAGGTATAGTCATCTCCGCGTTCCTACTCTTTGTGCCCAATCGGTTCATTGATACAGCAAACCCAGCCCTCGAGATGATCCTCTTCACCTACTATATCGTGTTCTTGTGCCTCTTCAAATTCTTCTACGCCTTTGTGATGACCGCTCATCAGGCATGGTTACCTGAGATCACTGATGAGGCAGAGAGACCCCTAGTGTCGGGGTTCATGAACACTTTCAACTTCGCGGCTGACTCAGCTGGTGGTATCCTGGGTTTCATGACCCCGCTATTGTTTATACCAGGACCTCCAGAGCAGCTGAGCCCGACCGGCCTCAATCTACTCCTGTTGTTCTGTGGCATCGCACTTCTTTTCATGCTACCATCAATGACTGTCATACGAGCAAAACCAGGCATCGAACCAATAGAACGCAGTCTGCATTATGAAACCAGAGTTGCTGTTCAGAATCGTACATTTATTGGATGGACTCTAGTCGTGGGTTTTCTCTCTTTCACGTTGATAGCGATTAACCAGTCTCTAGTTGGTTTCCTCCAGCAGGTGATGTTCCTCAATTCCATTGGCGCACTTGCACCAGCAGCTCTGGCGATG
>JBHLOX010000058.1:0-16133 GCA_048940045.1 Promethearchaeota archaeon | reverse complement strand
ATCATAGTCGTCATACGCACCTTGGCGCCACAACTGGGGCGGGTCTTTCGGTACAACTGAGAAAAGGATGTCTTCTAGATGGTCAAGAAGATCATTTGGAAGTGGTTGACCAACAAGACCATCAGTGTAGTTGAAATTGTCAAACCAGTTAGTTCTACCTCCAGCCCAATCTAATGTGTATGGCCATAGTTCAATTTCATCATATTCATAATGAGGATCATATTGCCGAACTGCACCAGACTGAACTATGACAAAGTTGTATGTTGCCCAAACGAGACTGGCGACTATGAATATAGCGCTGATGAGGGTAGTTAGACCCATCCTTCTGCGGGAAGATGTAGTTGCGGCGCTCACTGGACTAGTCCTCTTGTTCACCAATTGGAGAATTTGGCGTGTCGTGTAACTCACGGTGGTTTAAGTTACTCTCAAACGTCCTTTCCTAGCAATTAAAGGGTTGTTCAGCTGGACTCGATGTTGTTTATCGAAAGCATCTTGTGAGATGTGTTATTATCAAATTACCACAAGAACAGTACAAAATGAGCACAACATGAGTCAAAATGAGAGGTCAATATATTGGAGTCGACGCATCATCTGATTGAGGATTTTGTAAGAAAGCAGCTTAGCAGAAATGGCAAAGGAGCACACACCCTCGACCACAGTAGAAGGGTGTATACCCTATCCATGAGAATTGGACAAGGCTCTGGTGCAGACCTGAAAGTGCTAGGGGCTGCAGCACTTCTGCACGATATTGGTCGGTCAAAAGAAGACGCAACAAGGATTTCACACTCAATACTGTCTGGCGAAATGAGTCAGGAATATTTGAAAGATGTGGGATTCAACGATGATGAGATAAACAAGGTTGTAGACGCAATCAGAACCCATAGGTTCAGTGAAGGTATTGAACCCACTTCACTGGAGGGAGAGATTTTGAGTGACGCTGACAAACTTGATGCTATGGGAGCTATCGGGGTGTTTCGGGCAATTGCTCAAGCCAATAGCACAGGGGGAGGAATTAAGGCATTTCTAAAGCATGCAGATGAGAAACTGCTTCGATTGAAAGATCTCATGTATACTGATGGAGCTAGAACTGTGGCTGAAGAGCGGCATAGTACATTGGAATCTTTCGTGATGCAATTAAAAGAAGAGCTCAAACTGGAGTGAATCTATCGTCTACCGGCCATATACATCTCTAGATAGGAATCACGAATAGTCTGTTGTGCATCAATTCCTAGTTCGTCAAGTAATTTGAAGATAGCCCTCTTAGCTGATTCCATCTCTTCTTTCTGGTGCGCAATAGACTCCAATTCAAGAAACAGTCCAACATCCTCTACATCATCGATACTTATTGTGATAGCTCGAAGATTGAAGAAAGTCCTCTTCTTAACGACTTTCGCAATGGGCTTGAAATCTAGCCTTTCCAGTATGGAAGTGAGATAATCTGTATTATCGATTCCGACAGAATATTCAACACGCGTCTTTGTTTTTTGGTCCAATTTGGGACCCTTGTATGTAAATTCACTTAGTACATGGGAGGTGGATAGTTCCTGTTCGTTAAGCGAACTTCTTGTCCGCACTCGTACAGCTTCATCAGTCCTTACAAATGTCCGACACGGATGATCGAAGTAAGTGTCAATTTGGACCTCGCTGTTCAGCTCTTTTGCCCCTGCTTCGGCAAGTTTCCGAGCCATCAATTCAATATCTTCTATTGGAACCTTGACCTCCACTTCGAATGACTCTGACATTCAAATCATCCTCTTTGAGTAAGCTCTGAGCATACCCAGAGTATTAGGTTGTTAGGTGTTTCCATCCATAAGCCAAATAACGGCGATGTATTCAGTTTGAGTGGCTGGTGTCACTGTGACTGAAATCAAGACTATCAAATGCGCAAAATGCGGGAAAGAGTATGATGAGTCTTCTGTACCTCCAAACGATGGTTGTGGGGGAAGAATTGACTTTGAGTTAGATCTAGAGGTCATCAAGGAAACTATAACAAGGGATAATCTCGAGAGACGCACTCCAGGTCTCTGGAAATATTTCGAGCTAATGCCTCTCAAACACAAGAAAAACATAGTGACATTGGGTGAAGGAGGAACTCCGCTTATCACAAGTAAAAGGTTTGCAGATGAATGGAAACTAAAGAGCCTTTCATTGAAGATTGAAACGGTGAATCCTTCTGGTTCTTTCAAGGACAGGCCAATTTGCGTGGGTGTGAGCAGAGCGTTGGAAGATGGTGCGAAGACCGTGTCAGCTGCTTCATCTGGAAATGCAGCGGCCTCCATGTCCACCTTTGCTGCCAGAGCAGGGCTTCAAGCAGTCGTCTTTGTTCCTGAGGATGCTCCAAAAGGGAAACTAATTCACCTGAGAACACTTGGTGCCAAGGTCTTCAGGGTCAAGAAGGTCCATGAGGGGGTCGACCCCACAACAACTTTGTTGCGCGCAGCTGTTGATGATTTTGGCTGGACTCCATCACCATCCTTTGGACCCTTCAATTGTTTTCAGTTCGAGGGCACTAAATCATTGGGGTATGAGATAGCGGAGCAGACTCAGTGGAGCCCACCTGATTGGGTGCTGTTTCCAACAGGTAGTGGAGGATTAATGGCGGGTACAATGAAGGGGTTCTGGGAGTTCAAGGAAATGGGGCTAATTGAAGACATCCCTAGGCCTGTTGTAGTTCAACCTGAAGGTTGTGCACCAATCGTGAGGGCATTCAAAGAGAGTCAAGACCCCTTCGAGATTAAACCATGGGACTCAAACGAAACAGTTGCGGGGGGTCTTGCGGACCCATTTCCATGGGATGGAGATGCAGCTCTCAAGTATCTTAAATTGGCAAAGGGTGAAGTGATTGCTGTTCCTGATAATGAGATTGAGGAGTCTCTCGTGCTTCTTGGCAAACTAGAGGGAATATTCGCTGAACCAAGCGGTGTTGCAGCCATGGCAGGACTCAAGGCTTTAGTTGAGGAGGGAACAATTGATAGGACTGACAGGATTGTTGTTCCAATAACAGGGTCAGGCTTCAAGGACCTGGCAACACCAGATAGACTCACACCTCAAGTGCAACTGATTCCTCCTGAAACAGCAGCGCTCAAGAGGGCTTTAGAGAACTATGGGTGAGGCGATTATATGGATGATGAGAAGGTCCGAATGTTCATGTCTGTAGCAATAGAGGAGGCTAGGAAGGGTTTCTCAGAGGGTGGAATTCCAATTGGCTCAGTTCTCGTCATAGATGACGAGATTGTTGGAAGAGGACACAATCAACGAATACAGAGAGGAAGTGCTGTTCTTCATGCAGAGATGGACTGTCTTGAAAACGCTGGAAGGTTGACTGCAAAGGACTATCGAAAGTCTGTGCTCTTCTCGACTCTTTCACCTTGTGATATGTGCAGTGGAGCAGTCCTACTCTATGGTATACCGAAGGTCATAGTTGGAGAGAACAAGACATTCCAAGGACCTGAGCAGTATGTACGTGACCGAGGGGTAGACATCACTGTACTCAATGATCCTGAGTGTATTGAGATGATGGAGAAATTCATCAGAGATAATCCAACACTCTGGAATGAGGATATTGGCGAGTAGTGAGAAATCAATCATTGAGGATGCAAGAATGTCAAAGAAGGAACTCCGGCAAAGGGCGAAGGAGCTGGCCAAGGAGTATGGATATCTCCAATACATGATTGAGCGTTATCTCGCTCTATGGGGCGAGAAGGAAACTCTGAGGTTCATTAAAGCTTGCGAACAACCAGTTCGAATGTCAATTCGAGTCAACACCTTGAGATCATCCTCTGGCATGGTGTTAGGGCGTCTTCAACAGAAGCGAGTGGCTCTTGAAGAGGTCCCATGGTTGAATGATGGATTCTATGCGGATTTCAATCACACATCCCCGGGTGCCTTACTTGAACACATGCTTGGTTTCTACTATGTTCAGGGCGTTCCGTCAATGACAGCAGTTAGTGTGCTGGATCCCAAACCGGGAGAGATAGTCCTTGATCTTGCAGCCGCGCCAGGTGGGAAGACAACTCATATCGCACAGATGATGCAAAACACTGGAATGGTCATTGCTGTCGAACAGGATCGACAACGGATGACTAGTCTTCAGAGCAACATAGTTCGATGTGGTGTGAACAACACTCTGGTCCTTCGTGGTGATGCTAGAAAACTTGACAACCTGCCCTTTGAGCCTGATAGGATACTCCTTGATGCACCGTGTTCAGGAGAAGGACTTCTTCCCATAGATCCATCCAGAAAGACGAGTAAGACTATGGCTGATGTCAGATATTGCGCAACACGAGAGGATGAGATGCTTGAAGCTGCAGTAAATGTTCTCACAGAAGGAGGTACAATGGTGTATTCGACCTGCTCTATAGCTCCGGAGGAAAACGAGTACATTGTAGACGACATATTGAAGCGCCATCCAGAGATGGAAATAGTCCAAATATCAACTGACTTTGGTGCACCGGGATATTCTGAGCCTTATGGTGTCAAACTACATGAATCATTGAAGCTAGCAAGACGGTTTCTTCCACATCTTCATGGAACTGAGGGATTCTTCATCTGCAAAATGAAGAAGAAGGAGGGTTCCATTTCATGAAGATAGAGCTTGTTGATCCCGTGGATTGGGGGTCTATCATCGAGCAGATTGACATCGAGTTCGGTGCTGGTGTGACTAAGAGTCTGCTGGGAGATCATGTGCCAGTATCCATGTCAAAAGGAAGTGCCAAGATATTCTATGCAATACCGACTAATTGGATGTCCATATTGACGGACTCAGCTGAAGTCCTTGACATTCAATTTGTTGGAAAAGAGTTAGGATCTATTGACAAGGGAAGGTTCAGACTTAGCCTTCATATTCTAAACGAAATGACTGAGCTGACTGAAAGCTTCATCATTGTATCCCGACAAGGTGCAGAAGCATTCACATATGGTAGGAGTATCATAAGGGAGTCTGTAGTTGAGTTAGACTCATCACTCGTAAGGGGGCAACGAGTACTTGTTCTGAACGAGAACCGAGAGTGTTTAGGGATTGCCGCATTGTCAATTGATGCCTCTAAACTGAATAGACTAGGCGCAGACAGGCTTGTTGCAAAGAATCTTGTAGATATTGGGTGGTTTATCAGGCGGTTGGGCTAGACAAACATATCGCTTGTCCGATCCGAGTCTTCGATTGATTTTCTCATCTTCTCAAGCCTTTCAATCTCTTTAGACTCTTCCAAAAGCTGCTCGACATTTGCACCTATGCCATAGATTTCATTGATTTTCTCAAGCATTGTTGCTGCAGACCGTGGGTCAGGACGACCTCTTGTTGCATATGTGAGTAGACCAATTGCTGGAGCGTTATGCATCTCAAGTTCTGCAAGGAACAGTGCTAGAGGACCAGCGACAAATAGACCTTCTTCAAGCAGAGGAACTTTCCACTTTTCAAGCAATTCTCCATATGCAGTAGTTGGTACACATCGCATGTCCTCGTCATCTTCTTTGAAGGATGCATCCAAACCTCCAAGTAGTAGGATTTCCTTGAATTTGTTCTCAGCCACCCAACTAGCTAACTTGTCTATGAACCCCCACTGCTCAGACTGATGTGGTTGAAAGCGAGGTACTAGAAAGATCATCTTCTTCTTGTCATAGGAATAGAGCTCGAATGGTAGAACAAGACGTTCATTCTCCATTGAAACGAAGAGTGGTAGCATGTCACTCTTAATGAAACCAATTCGTTCGGCCTCCAAAGTTCGGGTCAGGTGAGCTGTGCTCAAGAAACCGACTTCACCCAAGCCATGGAATCCACAGATGAAGGTCGATCCTGGCTTGATCTTGAAGTCCTTCTTCAGTATGATTTTGAAAGATGAATCAGTTGTAGCCACGAAAGCCATGACCTTTCAAGCCTCAATAGAGATAGCTGATTTCTCAACTTCTCACTTGTTTACTTGATAGCATTTTGGCGGTTGCTTTTGAGGCTTTATATGTGCCTACGTAAGATTGACATTGGAGAGCCCGTTACACACACCCTGTGGCATTAAGCGAGGATCTCTCGAGTTGCGTATTTTTGGAAAAGTTTCTCGATATTTGGACAGGCCACACATAAAACTAATAGGATAATATACTATATCCTCATATCATCCAATGCGCATTTGACGGAGTAGGACTAGGTGAGCACTCTTAGAGAACTCGAGCTCCAACAAGTCGCCCCTCGTCTTTTGGAGCTGCTTAGACGGCAAGGTCTTGTAAGCCTTACTAGATTCCAGTCCGCTTCAGTTCAACAGGGAATAATGAGAGGCGCAAGTCAGCTTCTCATGACATATGATTATGATGAAGCATATATGATTGCAGAGATTGCACTCCTCAATCGCGTGGCTTCAGACCATAAAGCCAGAGCAGTGGTCATTTGTCCTAACCCACATCAGGCTGGGAAACGTTTCCGATCATTAAGCCAGAAGTGCCGTCGTCTAGGCATCGAAGCCTCAGAGATGATACGAAGAAGATCTGCAACAAGAGAAAGTGCTGGTTCTGGTAGAGTCTTAGTTGCAACATATACCTCACTTGACATCGCTTCACGGGTCAATCCAAGCATTCTTGATGGAATAGTCTATGTGTTAGTCGATCGTCTTGATCTTATAGGACAACCAGGTATCGGAGCACGCCTTGAAGCAGTCCTTGTGACTTTTCTGGGCCAAGGAGATATCCAATATGCAGCCATCTGTCCACCTCTTGATGGTAAAGAGGAACTTGGTAGGTGGTTGAATGCCGAGCTTGTAGAGGACCCTAAAGTCGATGTGAAGCTCATTTTCAGTGTGAAGACCTTTGTAGATTCAGATGATTCGCTTGCAGACCAGACACAGTTTGTCATTCATAGACAAGGACAAGTGATGATACTGTGTGCAAACATAGCCACCTGCGAAGAGTTGGCACTACAGCTTGCTGGAATTGAAACAGGTAGAAAGACATCAGCTCTTGACTTGAGACTATCGCCGGAGCATAAGGATGACCTTAGATTTCTCTCACTTGAAATTAAGGAGAAATACCCTCAGTGTAAAACGACAAAGAATCTCAGTAGGGCGATTACAGTGGGGGTCGCGTTCATCCATGAGGGGGTTGGAATGGTTCAGAGAAGAACGCTCTCAGAAGCTTGGGAGGAGGGTCTTTTACCAGTCATTGTAATGCCAACTAGATTTGCAATTGCTAGTGGATTGAGAGCAACGGTGGTATTCTTGATGGGGGTCTTCATGCAGGAGTTTGGCAAAGAGGTGACTCAGGAGGATGCCGTCACGATGTTGTCCGAATGGCAGCTGAGTGATGTTCTTGAGGCTGCAGGAAGAAGAGGGATTGACAACGAAGCATTTGGCATAGTTGTCGTGGATAATGAATCTGAAAGAATTCGCGTGCTTGCAAAATACTTCGAGGAAGATTCTGAAAGAAATCTGAGACCGAGACTTGGTGAAGTGGATAGTCTAATGGATGAAACTGAGAATGTTCAGGATTTGGTCTTGCGACAACTATGTGGAAAATCTAAGGGAGGGGAAGATCCGTTCTCAGTTATTGACCGAACATTCTGGGGAAGCAGTAGTCTTGTGACTGATATTCGACAGGCTGAAGATCCGGATGAAAAATTAGTGGAGAACCTACTCACACTGCGATCTACAAGATCCACATTTTCTAGGGCTCTTGAAATACCCGATACAAGCGTGAAACTTGTATCGGTCAGACCAGACAAAATAGAGGGTCTTGTACACAGCGGGAGTAGAGAGATTTGGCACTATACCACTTTGAGAGCCAAAGACGGTGTTTCGTGTTCGTGTGAATCGTGGAAATATCAGGGTATAAGGAAACATAGGCTCTGCAAACATCTGGTTAAATTCTCCAGATATGCACTCAACGAGGATGACACAAAGCCCTATGCGGCAGGTGTGATTATGCAAGCTCTTCGTGGACTCGAGGTTTATGACGAGTTAGAGGCAGACCGACTCATAGTTCGTGATAAAGAGGGTCCTCGCTGTACGGAACTTGGAGAAGATGTCGCAGTTCTTGGTGTGCCGGTGAAAGATGCCAAGAGAGTAATGAAGGCAATTGCGGATGAGAAGAGTGACCTGAAGACAATTCTTAGGAATGTTGTCTTGACTCGAACAAGTATTCCGATGAAAGTCGTTAAGCGTGTGTTAAGTAAATTACCTGCAGAGAGTATTGAAGATATCATATGTGAAGATGATATGCCAGGTATAGTAGAAAACTGTCTGGAAGAACTAGAGTATATTAACTCAATACTACTGAAACTATTAGACAGCAAACACAGTGCAATAAAAGAGAGCGAGAGGCTCGAAGAGAGTCTGCTTCAACTTCTGAGGTCCATGAGGTAACATTTTTACGGTAGTAGACTCGTGGCGGCCCTGACCTCGGGCATGATAAGCCCCTTATGGTGGTTAATCAATGAAGTTGTTTGAACATGAGGCTAAAGACATCTTCCGGGCCTTCAAGATGCCGACCCCACCAGGTGGTGTTGCGAGGACTCCAAAGGAAGCAAAAGAACGTGCTGTGGAGGTTGGAAAACCTGTTGTCGTAAAGGCAATGGTTCTTGCGGGCAAAAGAGGGAAAGCTGGTGGTGTGAAATTTGCAGAAACTCCCCAGGAGGCAGAGAAGCGCGCAGAAGAGATTCTTAGGATGCGTATCAATGACCTCCCAGTTAAGGCTGTCTTGATTGAAGAAAAACTGGACATTCAACAGGAGATCTACGCAGGAATCACAATTGACAGGAACGAACGCAAGTATGTGGTTATCGGTAGTGCGGTTGGAGGTATGTCAATTGAGGAGCTTGCCGAAGAGAATCCGGAGAAGATCATCAAAATGCATGTTGATCCCAGTCTTGGCTTCCAACCGTTTGAAGCGAGACAGATGGCTATCAGCATGGGATTCAAGGGCAAACAAATCAATCTGCTTGGAAGCTTCTTCCTGAAACTATGGCAAATCGTCGAAGCGTATGATGTAGAACTCACTGAGATCAATCCGTTGATTCTCACAAAAGATGGCAGATTCTTTGCTGCAGACGCTAGGTTAAACATCGATGACAACTCATTGTATAGACATAAGGCAATCATTGAGAAGCTCAAACGAGAGCCTGTTGAGCAGAACGAACGAGAGAGATTGGCTACAGATAATGACATGGCTTATGTGGAACTAGATGGGAATATCGCCTGCATCTGTAATGGTGCAGGTCTCACAATGGCGACACTCGATGCAGTTTCTCTCTACGGTGGTGAGGCGAGCACGTTTCTCGACTTAGGAGGAGGAGCAGATGCTGAGAGGGTTGAGAAGGGGATTGAGATTGCACTGATGTATCATAAGGTGAAAGCAATCTTGGTCAACATAATGGGGGGTATCACACGATGTGATGAGGTTGCCAGAGGAATTCTGGCTGCGAGAGAAGATGGAGATATCACTGCCCCCATGGTCATTCGGATGGTAGGAACAAATGAAGAAGAGGGTCAAGCCATCCTAAACAAGGCGGGCATTCCATTCCTGAAAACAATGGAAGAAGCAGCCTCAAAGGTAGTCGAGCTCGTGAAGGAGGTCGCTTAGATGGCAGTTCTAGTTGATAAGGACACCAAGGTCATAGTTCAGGGGATAACAGGCGGACAGGGAACATTTCACTCTGCAGCTATGTTAGAATATGGCACAAAGGTTGTAGCTGGAGTCACGCCCGGCAAGTCAGGGCAGGAGGTCAATGGAGTACCTGTCTTTGACAGTGTGATTGCTGCAAAAGAAGCGACGGGAGCTACTGCTTCGATCATCTTCGTCCCAGCCCCATTTGCTGGAGATGCAGCTCTCGAAGCGATTGCGGCAGATCTTAATCCGGTAGTCCTGATTACGGAACATGTACCAGTAAAGGATGAAATTCGTTTGATTCACACTGCAAAGACAAAAGGAATTACCGTGATC
The DNA here is from genome assembly GCA_048940045.1 of Promethearchaeota archaeon. Lineage (GTDB taxonomy): Archaea > Asgardarchaeota > Thorarchaeia > Thorarchaeales > Thorarchaeaceae > SMTZ1-45. Next base: position 6,218 of record JBHLOX010000058.1, on the reverse strand, counting down.
GGCCCTAACACGCCGGGAATCATCACACCTGGTGCAAAGCAGAAGGTTGGCATCATGCCGGGTCACGTCTTCGCGCATGGAGAAGTTGGTCTCATGTCTCGCAGTGGAACACTTACCTACGAGATCGCAGCTGGTATGACCAATGCAGGTATTGGAATATCCACTGCCATTGGACTTGGTGGCGATCCATGTGTTGGACTCACTACAATTGAAGCTGTAAAGCTCTTCAAAGAGGATAAAGACACCAAGGCGTTGGTCTTAGTGGGTGAGATTGGTGGAGATGCAGAAGAACGGGCTGCGGCGTACATCAAAAAAGAATACGACCGACCAGTGGTTGGATTCATCGCAGGCAGAACGGCACCACCTGGAAAGCGAATGGGTCACGCTGGTGCTATTATCAGCGGAAGTTCAGGAACTGCAGCTGCAAAGATCAAGGCGCTGAATGATGCTGGAATTGCCGTGGCAGAGAAACCAAGCGATGTTGCAAGGCTCCTGAAGGAGGCATTGTGAAGGATTCCATGGAGTCTTTTTGTGGAAAGAGCACAAGCTTTTAAAACACAACACGGCTGGAGAGCCGAGCGGGCTAACCAGAAACTTCTGTGTTTGCCATCAATTAAAAGAGGTCCCAAGGATGCCAGTCGCTGACATCGAGAAACGTAGGCTTGCTCAGCACTATTTGCTGTACAAGTCCATTTGCCGTTACTGTGGAGCAACTAATCCACTTAAGGCAAAGAAATGCAGAAAGTGCAAGAACAAGGACCTCAGACCCAAGAGACGTCAGAAGAAGTAATCCTCTATTTGTCAGTGATAGTGGTTATTCTCATCTCACCACCAGTAGCTAAGGACCTCTCTGGAACATCTTTTGTCACGACAGTATTTGCGCCAATTACTGAATTATCTCCAATTGTTATACCTGGTTTGATGAAGACATTAACACCAACCCACACATTGTTTCCAATTACGATATCCTCATCTGTGTATGAATGAAGATCGCCGACCTTTTTCGAGTGGGCTCTAATATGGACATTGTAGGAGATTTGACAGTTCTCACCAATTCTTATTTTGGAATTTGGACCTGCTATTATATGAGCATAATTGATGTTTGTCCCCGCCCCAATTTCGACATTTCCGCGAATTACAGAGTCTTTTCCTATGGTAACATTTGCAAAACGATTTTCTATCTTCGTTCTGCGGTAGGACTCTGCTTTAGTTACAATGAATGCACAGATCTTTCCAAGAACCATAATCTTTCACCTAGATCAAAGAGTCCAATTTTCTTGCTCTTTTGAAATGTTTCAGAGTCCTGTTGAAACTCCAGCACTCTTAAATACAATTGATAATCCAATCCGATTTCAGAGTGGGCCGGTGGTCTAGCCCGGTTATGACGTCGCCTTCACACGGCGAATATGAAAACAATTCCGCTGAAAGCCTAATAACTGCATTTTTGACCATAGGAATATGGTAATGTCTAATATGGACCCCTTTTTTCCAGAATAAACACAGTATAGTCTATGTTTCATAAGCGGAGATGTTTTCAACGCTCAAAATTTAGTAAAACAGTTTATGATTCTGTAGACATGTCCAAGTAAAAGATTAGGTAGTTTCTGTATCACTCTTCACCTACTATAGTCAACACCCGAAGTCAACAATATAGAATCAACAATAGATGACTCGAGGTCCTAAGTTGCCGCTTGAAAGGAGAGATTATGCAGAGAGGTCTGTAGAGAGGGAGTATGATGAAACTCCAGAGAATCCTGGAAACGAAGAGATACCCAACGAAACCGAGAGAACCATGGATGAGAAGGAACTGCAGAATGAGGTCGAACGAGTTGTTGAGAAAGTTGCAAGGGAGTTAGATGAGACTGAGGCTCGTCAAATAGAAATCGAAGATATCGTCGAGAGAGTTGCGAGATCACTTGATGAGTTGGAGAGAGAAGATAGAGTTGAAAAGAAAGAGTCGTTAGAAAATGAGCTCAATCACGACATTGACGAGGTTCGAGATGAGCTTCATGAAGAGTATGTAAATGACGTGAAACGACAACTTGAGGGGATTTCAAGAAAGGACATTGAGAGCGATGGGGGAAGTGGAGAGGGCGCATCCTCTGAGAGGACAGAGGTATGTGAGTCATGCGAAGATGCAGGAACTGAAATGGTCTATGCTATGGAAACCAAAAATGAGTCTGAGCCCGAGGATTATTCTGAGATTGTAAGGGAGGTTGAGAATGAAGAGCGAGAAGATAGGGAAGGTAGTGAACTGACCGACGATGTTGAGGTGTCACCTAATGAAGAATTTAGAAACAGAATCACTAAGCAGGAGTTTCCAGAAACAGAAGAGGAAGAACACACGACTTCTGATTCCAAAGAAAGAGTTGAGAAACAAGAATTCCATCAACCGGAATACAGTGAACCACTTGTAGAAACTAAACCAGAGGTTTCCGAGGGTGGAACTCGTAAAGGGGACAGTCCTAAGTTCGAACATGAGAAGGTTAGGGAATGCACCCCTGATAATGGTCTGGACTCAGCATCTGGGTCTGAAGAGTGTGATGTAGAGTCTGGTCTAGTGGATAACAACGAGGTGGAGGAGTCCTCTGATGTGTCAGAGATGTCTGATGAACCTGAATTGGAGGAACTAGAACGTGTAGATGAACCAATTGAAGATTCAGATGTGGGATTACAGAGTGAAACAGAGTCGCCAGAAATGGGTGATGATGTGCAGCCCAATATGGAACCTTCTGAGAGTGAAATTGAAGATGGAGTATCTGAAATCGACGAGATATCAAAACATGAGATCTTAGAAGCGGAAGATTTCCCTGAGGAATTGGAGGACTTTGTAAAGCGTGTTCAAGATATAATGGATGGAAAGATGAGTGCGGACGAAGATTATGACTATGTTCAGAACCCCTTGACTGGTGAGATGCAGCGAGTTCCGAGAGTTCTCTCTGAGTACGAAACGGAAGAACAGAGATACAGGCGGAAACTCCGAAACCTCTTTGTAGAACTCTCAGATGAGGAACGTGAACGATTCAAGGAGCTGGTCAGGGAAAGGGCTGAGAGTGAGGAGGAGCATTCAGCTGAGGCAATCGAGAAAAAATGGGCAAGCATTGTGGCTAAGGCTGAGCAGGAGAGTAATGAGATTGATGTTCAGAAGGTTCATCATCTATACTTCGAGAAAAGCCTCTCAATGTTGGAAGTCGGCTGGAAACTTGGTTTCAAATCTACTAGACCAGTACAGCGAATATTCAGAGAACAAGGATGGGAAGCACGAGTATCCGGTCCACAAAGAAAGTCACAGGACTATGCGGAAATGAGTCGGTTGTACTATGAAAAAGGATACACTCTGAGAGAGATTGCAGAAAAGTTCGGTATGGACAGACACACGATTGGTAAGATATTCAAGGAGCAAGGGTGGGTAACGCGAAGAGCCGCTGCTATCATGAGAAGTGAATCCATATCTGAGCAAACAGAAACTAGGTTGAGCAAATCAAAGTTGCAAAGTAACAAATCAATGGCAAAACAAACTCTGCGGAAATTAAAGCTCAAGGAAAATCGCACAAAGAGATCAATCAATCCAATGAAGGTGTACAAACTCTATTTTGCAGATGGATTAACGATGATGGATATTTCCAAGAAATTGGGATTCAAATCGACACATCATGTATCTCAATTGTTCAAAAGAATGGGGTGGAAACCGTTCCGTGGAAGATCTTACAGGAAGACCATCGATGTTGATGAGGTGTATAGACTCTATTACATAAAGGGATTGACCAAAGAAGAGGTGGTTGAAGAACTTGATATACCTGAATCTAGGTTGAGAAAAGTGTTCAAAGAAATGGAGTGGGCGAGTAAAATCAGGAAGTTCGAAACAGATGAAGAGCGTGCTTTAGCGAAAAAAGAGAGTGCAAAGGAAACGAGTCAACGAATCAAAGATTTGCGGGAAGAAATATTCGGGACAAAATGCCGATTGTGTGGACAAGAAAGAAAGCTAGCGATACACAAGAAAGATGGTACTGAACACGAGAGAGATGTGTTATGGAGAATTAAGTTCCTGAAGTCTGTTAATATTGATGATTGGGCGGCTCTCTGTATTCCCTGCCATCGAGGTGTTCACTGGATGATGGAAGAATTAGACTATAACTGGGAGGACATAGAATCTCTTGCTCGGAGAAAACAATCTGCGAAGCTAAAAAGTCTTGAACCACTTTCCCTCCCAGAGGTCGATGCTCCTTCATCAGGCAAGTATTTGGAACTCAAGAGTAAGTTTGAAGGAAACCATGATGAATTACGCAAGGCTATTTTCGGGGATTCCTGCCATTTCTGCGCTGCGAAAACGGGTGAAAAGAAGATTCCAATTCATAGGAAGGATGGAAGAAATCATCCAGGAATATTGACGAGGAGTGAGAAATACTATCGCACTTTGAATCCTGATGAGTGGGTGCTATTGTGTAGTAAACACCATCGCTATGTTCACTGGGCAATGGACACATTGAATCTCAAATGGGATGATATGAAATCTGCTAACAAATAGATATCTCATTGAAAGAAATGGTGGGCCGGACGAGAGTCGAACTCGTGGCCTTCGCCGTGTGAAGGCGACGTGTATTAGAAGGTCAAGAAGCTTGACCAAGTCATAACCGGGCTAGACCACCGGCCCTTGCAATCTGGATTGAATTTGTGATTGGTTATAAAAGTGATGCTTGGTTTTGTGCTTGAGCCCATCTTCACCTATCATAGCTTACAGATTCTCAATATCTGACATCACATCTTTGTGGATTTTGAATAGGAAGGGGTCGTGTTTTTCGATTAAATGAGCCCTTTTCTTGTGTATTTCATGTGATTTTTGAAAACCCTTCTCTGAAAGATACTTCTTACAGTGTTTCTTTGTCAGAGGCATTGTTCCAAGTAATCTTACATCCTCAGATAAACCATAGAGGTGGATAAACTGTGCCATGTAAAGAACTTCAATCATATTTGTATCAAGACCACTTTCTGGATGAAATCTATTCCTTCCTGATTCGCGTTCTTGTCCATAATAAAAAACAAAACCAATTTCATCAAGATTGAAAATAGCAATTGCATCAAGTATTGATGCAACAACATAGTCAGGGTGTTCTTCTGATTCTGTAGCCCTTCGAATTCGTTCGAATATCTGGTTAGTTTCTTCTCTACACGAGTATGTTTCTAGTCCAATATCAAGTGTGAAAACTGGTTTACGAACGAGAGAGTCTTCTAAGTCAACAAAAGCTATTGCATCTAAAGGATATAGTTTACATTTTGACGGACGCTGAGAGTAAATCGAACACCTGTTGTCATGATGAAACGGACAAACGCCATCTGAATAGAACTGAAATCTAGTGAGCCTACCCCATGGATGTGGATTAAAGCGTAGATGTTTCTGGACCAAATCGAATCCACCTAGATTATGTAGTTCTTTGTAAATTACATGAGCTTCAAGATTAATCAGAAAGAAGTTGTTATCTTTGCAGCATTCACCACAATGAGTGCATAATTTCTGAAATCGTTCTAATACTTCTATCAATAACTCCTGTTTCTTGTCCTTCATCCATCACCCTCTGAGTGGATTTTATAGGTATTAGTCTTAAGATTTCATTGATTACTGGATTTTTGTCTTTAGAAATGTAGGCTGTGCGGCTTTCAACTACTTCCGTTAAGGAGATTTATCAAATCTGATTTTAGCCATACTTCTAGCAACATTCCTTCCTTTCTCTCGTACAGTCTTTAGCTTGTGTGTTTCAACTAGAACTTCAACCTCGTACTCCTCAAAATGCTCTTCTAATAATCTTTCAAGATGAGGAATTTTTGCAATTATTCTATGTGGACGGGTATCAATTGTTGGAATGCCGTATTTGTTATCTTTGGACGCGGTATCCGGTTTTAGGTCAGTATCCCAGATGAACCTATACACAACAACATCAGGCTCTTCAGAAACCATGATATAATCCTGCAATGTGATATCTTCAGGAGCTAACATTTTCTTGAGGTATGTTTTTTTTTTTCCTTTTAATGGACCACGAATAGTCATTTCGACTCCCTCAGTCATTTGATTCTGCTAATTTCTTTTATATTTCCCCATGATTCTACATTACAGTGATTAGAGAAGAAGGAAGAAGGTTGGATACTACCTAGCGTTAGAGTTATAACACAATCATCAGCCGTGCCATCAGCAGGTGGAGAACCCGACTTGAGCCTTCTTTGAGTTG
>JBHLOX010000004.1:0-57570 GCA_048940045.1 Promethearchaeota archaeon | reverse complement strand
GTCCTCATGTCAGAAGGAATCAACAAGGCACGATTGTCATACTCAAGACTCCTCAGGGTGTGTTCTCGAAATCCCGCTAGGATATTTGGTCTCTATCCCAAAAAAGGAGTCCTCCGCGTTGGTGCAGATGCTGACTTTGTGATAATTGATCAAAACAAAGAAGAGAAGATAACTGCGGAAATGATGGAGTCGAAGTGTGGATGGACCCTCTATGAGGGAATGACAATGAAAGGTGGGCCTGTAATGACTTTTATCAGGGGCGTACAGACTTTCAATGAAGGTAATATCACAGTAAAACCAGGCCATGGACGGTTTCAGGCAATGGGTAGTGGAGATAGACCTGTCGGAGATTGAACCTTGACAGAACTCAATTTTGTATTTGGCGACCCACGAGTATGTTCGGGCTGCATGACCTGCTCAAACACATGTAGTATGTACTACTACAAGGTGATTAGTCCAGAACGTGCGCGCAACCGTGTTTTGAGAGTTGAACCAGCCTTGGACTTCCCCCTCTTCTGTAGAAACTGTGAGGATGCACCATGTATCGCGGCTTGTCCAGAGAAGGCGATTAAACGTACATCAAAAGGGATTGTGATTGTAAATAGCAAAAAGTGCGTTGGTCATGGTGAGTGTGTCAAGGCATGCCCCTACTATGCTATTCGAATCCATCCTGATACTGGAAAGGCGTTCAAGTGTATTCAGTGTGGTCAGTGTGTGGAACGCTGTCCTGCAGATGCAATCTTCCTGACGACAGAGAGTGAGCTCGAGAAGAGAGACAATGATGGTAGCATGAGAGCGTTTTATGACCAACACAAGGATGAGATCTACAGCAAGGAGGAGTCACTATGATCTACGGTGTTGGTGGACACATACTCTGGGTGGACCTGACGAAGGGATCCATTGAGAAACGACCTTTAGATGATGAGATGATCAAGGACTATCTCTTGGGGGCGGGATACCTTTCCAGGGTTCTCTTCGACCAAATTCCAAAGGGAGTCGACCCTCTGAGTGAGAAGAATGTCTTGGGAATCGCAACAGGACTTCTCACGGGCTCCATGTTTCCTCAGGCCTCAAGACATGTTGTTGCGGCGCTTTCGCCTCTCACGGGTATTTGGGGTGAGAGCCACGCTGCCGGGTTCTGGGGAGCTGAGTTGAAGTTTGCAGGTTATGACGCAATTATCTTCACAGGTGCATCTTCAAGCCCTGTCTATCTCAATATCAAGGATGAGGATGTCGAACTCCATGATGCGGATAGTGCAGGTATCTGGGGCAAAGATGTCTTCGAAACAGATGATACCCTAAAGGCAAGACATGGAAAGAGAATCAGGACCCTGTCAATCGGACAGGCTGGTGAGAACCTGGTAAGGTTTGCAGCAGTCATGAATGACCGAGACAGAGCTTCAGCTCGTTCTGGACTAGGAGCTGTGATGGGTTCAAAGAAGCTGAAAGCAGTATCTGTACGTGGCACTGGGAAGCTCGAAGTCGCAGATCCGAAGAACTACCTGAAGGAAATTGATGTTCTTCACAAACGGATGATGGCAAATCCGTTCACACCAGGTCGTATAAAGTATGGAACTACCAGTTTAGTTGAGCTAATGCAGCACATTGGGCGATTACCTAGCTACAACATGCGACAAGGTGTTTTCGAAGGTTTTGAGAAGATAAGTGGCGATGCTATTAATCAGAAGTACCTCGTGAAGGCTAGGGCAGACTTCTCATGTCTGCAGCGCTGTGGACGCTACACAGCTGTGAGAACAGGACCATATGCCTACGAAGGTGGGGCTCCTGAGTTTGAAACCCAATCATCTATGGGGTCAAGGTGCGGAAATGACAATCTTGAATCAGTGCTCTTTGGACATCATTTGGCAAATCAATACGGGATGGACACTATCTCTCTCGGGGCAACCATCTCTTGGGCTATGGAAGCTTGGGATGAAGGTCTTCTGACGACTGACGACACAGGTGGGATTGATCTCGGTTGGGGAAACCACGAAACTATTGTAAACCTGACCCGGATGATTGCACTGAGAGAAGGCTTTGGTGATGTTCTTGCGGAAGGAAGTGCTAGAGCTGCTCAGAAGATTGGTAGAGGTACAGAGAAATTCGTAATGGCTGTGAAGAAACAGGAGATTGCAGGACAAGAGCCTCGGGCTCAGAAGTCCATGGGTCTTGCAGCAGTGACAGCAGCCAGAGGGGCAGACCATCTCTATGCGTTCCCTGTCCTTGATGAGGCGGGCTTTGATGACGAAATTAGGGAACGTTTTGGTGAGGAGTACCTACCAGAGATGGCTGAACGTCTGAATCCAAAGTATAAGGGGATCATGGTTAAGGAGTGCGAGGATTTCATGGTCGTAGTAGAGAGCGTGGGTCTGTGCAAATATGGCACCCAGATTCCACCAGAGTTCTTCTATGATGATGTGGCTTTGGCTCTTAGAATACATAATGGTCTTGATTTCACTAGAGAGAACCTTCAGACCATAGGTGAACGTATTGTCAATCTCAACAGGTTGTTCAATGCACGTCTAGGAATAACAAGAAAAGACGACCGTCTGCCTGACAGATTAACAAAGGAGAAAGCTCCTATTGGACCTTCTGCGGGCGAGGTTGTAGAGATCGATATGATGCTTGATGAGTACTATGCAAAGCGTGGTTGGGATCTCAAGACAGGTCTACCGAAAAAAGAAACTCTAGACCGTCTTGGTCTCTCAAAAGATGCCTAAATGAAGTCAATCTATTCGCAGGTGGCACAGACATTGGTAATGGTGTCTTTAACACCGTCAACCTTTCGGAGTTCATTGACAACAAAAGAGCTTAGTGCCTCAGGGGTCTTGAAAACACACTTGATCAGAAGATCATACGCCCCATATATCAAATAGGCTTCTTCCACCTCGTCTAGATTGCGAACCTCGTCCAGAATTGATCTCGACTTTGTCGACTCGACTTTGGCCATGATGAAGGCTATAATCACTTCTATCCCACCAGCAGATTAAGGAACTCTGTTCTATCTTCTTTCTCCACCATAAAACTGTTGCTAGAAATTTGGATTTCTTATCTTCTATTCATTTCGATGGCATTTTCTTTGCTTTACTAACTCGAATCAATGCGGACCATTGAATTTGAGATGATATGTGGTCCCTGTAACACTGATGTCTTCAAAATTGTCTGAAACATGAAGAGAAATCGCGCACAAAGATGCAATACCACGAATGAGTAGAACGCCAAGTCCCACAAGGGGTCGATTCTGTTTAGAGATGGCATTGGGTGAGTTCAGAAATGTCTTGATCTTCTCTGGTAGTCCTTTGCCTCGATCGTGGATTACCAATTCTACACCATTGCTGTCTGAAACATTTCCTTGCACTGAAAGAGAAGGACTACCATGTTTGAAAGCATTATCAAAGATATTCCAAAGGAGTTCATCAATCAGTCTGGAATTACGTATCATTGTATCAGAGGGTAGTTGGACTTGAACTTGATCCGCATTCAGTTTGTACTCTTTTACCACTCGATCCTTCACCTTTTCCACAATTGTTGCTAGTGACACCTTGTCAGATGGTGCTCTGACTTGGCTCAATGATAATGAGATATCTCGCATATCATCAACAAAATGTCCTGCATCTACAAGGACTTGTGTGGCGATGCTTATCCAGTGGTTTTCCACAACATCATCACCCTCTGTAAGCTCCAACGCATGTCGAGCTGTCTGAATGTAGTTCCTTATGTCATGTTGAACCAAACCAGAGATGATTTGGGATATGTTATACTGTGTTTCAAGATCGTTTGTGACGGTTCTTGTGAACATTGTAAGCATCGATGAAGCTGTAATGATGACTCCTGCAGCCTGAAGGATCACAAAGAAATCGAATAGTCCAAAGTCAAGCAAGGTGAAGGGAACGACCAACCATGATCCAGCCCAGATAATAAAACCGAGAACCAGCCACCAATAGGAGATATCTCCAATCTTCTCAAAGCTCAGTACAGTCCGGGATGACAACAAACAGACATAGACAACATAGAAACCCAAGGGCATGAAGACATACTGAAATCCCAGGTTGAGGAACAGACCAAGAGATAGAAGGCTTGTGAAGAAGAGAGAGCCAATTGCGTAATACTGCAATCGTTTCTTTGTCAGCTCAGTTGCGCGTATTCCATCTAATATGAGCGAGATTCCAATGAACATTGCATTGATGGCAATCAAATCCACAGGAGCCAGTCCTACTGCGGATGACGCAAATCCACCCTGAAGAGCACCGACGGTATAGACTAGCCACCCGATGGCCCAGACTCTATATCCTTGTCTTTTGGAGTAACGAATCAGACCCCATGCGACAGTCCCATAAAACGTGATGAATGCAAATAGAAGGACTATATCAAGTACGAAGTCTGTTGCCTGCATCATAAAGAAACTCCACTAGTAGTTCAAACACGGTCGGTCTTGAGAATTTGAGTCTGAAAGTGCCAAATATACGTAGCTATGACATATTCTTTCAATAATTCTGAGTAAATTATGAATCAAGTCGGTAGAACTATCAGAGGATTTATCCTTCAGAGTTGAGGAGTTGGTCTGATGAAACTCAAAGAGCTCGTGGACAAGACCCGTTTCCCACTCTGGGGCATGGTGGCTTCTCTGGTTGGTCTTGTCTTCGTCCTTACCCCGCAGTTATTCTATACGGGGACTCTTGGTGAGCCCTTCTCAATGTTCAATCACGCGGTATCAGAGCTAGGAGAGCTAGGTGTGTCTGAATTGGCATGGATGTTCAATAGTGGACTCTTCTTGGCTGGGATTCTCTTTATTCCATTCATGATAGGACTCGGGCTCTATCTTGACAATATAGTTGGTAAACTGGCTGCGGTAGGTGGAGTATATTCAGCAGTGTCAGTTGCACTTGTTGGAGTGTATCCGATGAACTTCATATATGAACACACTATAACTGCGATGTCGTTCTTCCTAAGTGGCATGGTCATGACCCTACTTTGGGCAGTTGCGATTCTTGCCCAAAAAAAGGCAAGTGTGCACAAAGGACTCTCATTAGGCGGGTTTGTCAACATGACCGTGTTCGCGCTCTTCCTCTATGGACCTTTTAATGGATTTAGTCTTGACCCAAGACCTGAGTTTTCAATGAGGATAACTCTTGAGTGGGCAATATACTTCGCAATCGTCGGGTATCTGTTGACCCTCTCACTCTATGTCTGGAAAAAAGAAAAAGGTGTAGAGAACCCCCAATAGGGTCCTCTTATTCCAAGAATAGTGAAACTCGACCCGGTAGGGCAACCCTTGCCTTGTTCTGGGGATCATACTCTGGATTCTCAGCACTATGAATGGCAATGTCAAGGTTCAGTTCCGAACTAATGAATGCTGCTGAGTCCTTCAACACATCCATTTCCTCCCTTGCACTTGATGAATGGGCCCACAATCCGTTCTCCTTAGCAATGCGGTCCACTACGACCTTGACTTGTTTCTGATGTTTCCGAAAGTCTTCATTGGACATAAGATGCCGCATGATATCCCCGATGATTATTGGTAGGTTCGCCTTTCGGATACTGTTCATAGCCTTGAACATCCACTCTGGTGCTACATAGATATGTACGGTTGATGTTTTCTTGTCCTTTAACAGCTTCACAATCTCTTTGATGTCACTTATTGTGGATTCGACCACTTCTTGTGCCATCTCAATTGAGGGGTCAATAAACCTTCTTTCTGGTTTTGGCCAATCAGCCAGAGAGATATACCCTGAACGGTTCATTTTCGACCAGAACTCTTCGCAGACATGAGGTGTCATTGGGGCAGCCAAACGAATCCACCTGTCACAGACATATGCCATTGTGGCTTCTCGTTCTTCTTTGCGTACATCCCGTTTCAGGTATTGATTAACAGAACGAATCATCTCCGACATCACAGTAATTGCATACTCTCGTATCCTGAAGCTGTCCAAATAATCAGTACAATCTCTGACAATGGAATTCACACGGGACAGAATCCACCTAGTCACTATAGATGGTCTGTCCTTCTTCGTATATGCCTTGGGAGTCTTCGTTGAGAATTTCTTCATAATCTCACTGAACTGGCGAATGCGGTTTCTTACTGCAGGTACATCTTTTTCACGCCAGTCCATGAGGCTTGCTGGTTCAGCCGCTGAAACAACATATGTCCTGAATACATCAGTTCCGTATTTTGTTGGAATTTCCCCTAGAGGGATGGTGTTGCCTTTACTCTTTGACATCTTTCCACCCTCCTTGTTCATATGTTCATTAAGACTTATGCACTGAATCCAGTGTTTCTTGGGAAACAACGCTGCATGATGGAAGATTGCAAAACTCAGGTGATTTGAGATGTGTGATGGTGCAGTGTGTCTCTGGTCATTGGGATACCAGTACAAGAACTCTTCACGCATTGACTTCAGAAGGTCTGAAGAGACTCCTGTTTCTTGTTCAACTTTCTCAACTTTTCCTTTGCCTAGAAAGACGTAATCAAAGAAACTTACTGTTAGTTGATTGAATGTAAGCCTGTTTTGAGTGATTATGTGAGATATCGTGTACAATGCCATATATATGGTGGAGTCAGACAGAGCCTCGATTATCCATTCAGGATCAAATGGTAAAGGAGTCCCGATTCCTCTCTTTCGTGCACATGGTCTCTGAGCCAACCAGTCAAAGGTTGATTCGAACATGATTCTGAAATTTTCAGGGATAATTCTCATTGTGTTTAGAGCATCCCAAGCTTTGTCCTTCCACCCAGGACTATCATAATCTAGGAACCACTGACCGGCCAAGACGGCGACTTGCACCTCGGTTCCACATTTGCATGTGACAGGACGTTCATCAGGCTCATAGAACACATCTCCACGACCTTGTTCCTTTAACCATGTAATGACATCATCCTTTACTCCACTTACCCTTCTCCCTGCGAAAGGTCCAGAATTGTCCATCATTACTCCTTCGTAGAACTCAGCCTTGTAGACTTCTTGCGTGGCCTTTTCTAATCCTTCAATATCCAGTTGTGATGTCACACCAAATTTCTCGAGAGCATCCTTTGTTAGAAAGTCACTTCCCCCTTCAATCTCAATCATCATCACGACTTCAATATCACGGGCTTCATCAGGAGATATCCCAAATTTCTCCAGATATGTCGGATCTTGCCATAGGTCTTTCAATGCTATGTAGTCGTAGGGAGCATGACCGGGAACTGAATTTACGACTCCAGTGGCATTATTGACATCTACGAATTCAGCTGGTAGAATCAGATGACTGCTATTGTCGTGGATTGCATTGAACGTTTTGCCAATTATCCTGGACCCTGGAAATGTTTCTATAATCTCAATCTCTTTTCCTTGCAACTTCAGCTTCTCTGTGGCAGCAGAGGCAACTATCCATTTCTCACCATCTACATTGGCTTTGGCATATTCCTCTATTGGATGAATCCACATGTTGGTTATCCCAAAGGTAGTTTCCGGTCTCAATGATGCTGCTATTAGAAAGCTGTCTTCAAAGGGATATTTGAGGATTGTAAAATCCTTAATCTTCGCATTAGTGCCACATAACAAGTCATCCTCTCCGACTGGATTTCCACAATTAGGACAATAGAGGAGAGGATAGGACCCTTTCTTGATGTAACCCAAGTCCATGAACTTATGATACTGCCAAGTGATGAAACGGTTATAGGTATCATCACCTGTTGAAAATTTACGACGCCAATCAATACTATAACCAAGAGCCTCGAAATCTGCAAAGATAGCATCAGCAAAGAAGTTGACTGTTTCCCAAGGATCAGTGAATTTCCTAACTTGTGCTTCTACTTCCTCCTCACTGTCCAGATAGACACGTAGGTCTCGCTTGAACTGTTCAATGGCCACAGGATCATTGTTCTTGACCCGGTCCACGATACCCAAAATAGGGGTACCTGTTATATGAGAAGCCATTGGATACAAGACATTGAATCCTTGCATTCTTTTGTATCGAGCTATCAAATCTCCAACTGTATATGTTCTCCCATGACCAATGTGTAAGGCACCGTTGGGATATGGGTATGGCACAGTTAGGAAGAACTTCTTTCGTTTCGGGTCAGGGTCCACTTCAAAGATACGATCTTTCTTCCAACGCCTTTGCCATTTCCTCTCAATCTTAACTGATTCACTCATCTCTGGACTCCTCCGAATGTCATTGAGTTGCTAGAGGAGTCGAAACTTGAGCCCGCTATAATGGACTCGCAAAAGGAGTGCATGTTAGTTAACGAGAACGCAATCCATCCTGGCTCACTCTCTCCATCCATGCAATAGGGGTTCCCTTATTAGAGCTATGGTCAACTGGGATTAACCTAGACCACTGCAAGAGAGAGGATATCAGAGTGAGTCATCAGGACGAATATATCGATATTCACAAGAAACTCTTGCCATATGCTGTAGTCCATTTATTCTTCCAAGGGTTGGAACAGAAGGGAGATGTAAAGTCATACTGCGACGGAGCGAATGCCGCAGGTAGATGGATCTTCCAGATCTTCAATAAAGAGTTTGTCGAGGAGCTTGCTCAAGTAATCAACAGAGCTCTTGGCAAGAGAAGAAAGAACCCGCCCGTCCTTGAGGTAATGAGTGGTGATGGACGGCTTACAGAATTTATTCGTCCCTTGATTAAAAGACGGTGTATTGCAACAGACAGCAGGGATGGACGTTACAATATTGAATATCCAAAATGGGTGGAACGGCTAGATGCAATGGGGGCTGTGTCGAAGTATGCACCTGCATTCATAATTATTTGTTGGGAACCCTATCTGTCCACTGCTGGGATAGACATCGTGAACCTAGGAATACCCACAGCATGGATAGGGAATCCTGAGATGTGTGGACATTCGGATATCTTCGAACGTCCTCATATCCCAATGGAGAGCAAATTCGCTCTGAGCAGGCACGATTTCTTCGTTGCGCAAGAGTTCAAGACAGATATCTTCTTCTTCAATTGTAAACCCAATTGGATTTGAATCTGCTCTCAACTTGCAGAGCTATGGAGATTATCTGCTGCGTTTCTCTTTATCATCAATTGTAACACGACTATTCTTATTCAACTAAATCTAATCTGCTTGAAAGTGGATAGAAGGTTCCACCTATGGTGAAGGCTGTAGTTGATGCAGTAGACATTGATCCAAAGACCGGCACAACACTGGGATACTACACATTTGGTGAAGAGCGACCCAATATCATGATAGTTGCTGCTTTTGATGGAAGGTCTGCTACTGATGTCTATGTATGCTACCTAATAATGAAGCACCTAGAGGGTCTCGATCGAATCGATGGTTCTGTAACGTTTCTGCCTGTAGCAAGTCCTCTAGCATTCAGACTTGGAACAAAGATTTCTGCTCTAGATTCCAAGGACTTAGATACTGTGTTTCCCGGAAACGAACATGGGACAGTGACCGAAAGAACTGCTTGGGAGATCTGGCGTCGTGCATCAACAGCAGACTATGTCATCCATCTCAGAACGGGGTGGCAAAACTGTGTGAGTCACATCATCGCGATGCATAGGGACTATATCCATGTCCGTAACCTAGCCTCTCAGATTGCCCTCCCCTATGTTGCTCAATCTGAAGGACTGCGTGGTACACTCACGACAGAAGCAGCACATGAAGGGATCCCAGCAGTTTCGGTCGAGATGCGAGGTGACACTGATCAGGTCGACTCACAAGCAGCAGTCGAAGTGAGAGAAGCACTTCTGAATCTAATGAGAATCAAGGATATGATTCCAGGTGAGAAGATTGAAGCTTCGAACACTCTAGTGGGTAGATTGCAGCATGTCAATGTAGACACAGAGGGTTTCTTTGTCCCTACAATGAATCTGGGAGAAACCGTGAAGACTGGGGATGTGTTAGGTCATGTTCAGGACAAGAAAGAGATATCCACTCCATATAATGGCGCTGTAATCTCATTAAGTAGAATCAACTATGTGTTTGAGGGAGATATGATCGCTCGTATTGCAGCCCTACTTGGCGACCAATGGACTTCTATGGCGGCAGAGCAAGAAGAACCTGCGCCAAAAAGAAGGAAATGGTGATTTTGAGCGACGATTGTACAGAAATGCAGCATCTGATGCGTGTGAATGTGGGAGACCGCCGTTTCAGAGAGAAACAAAACTTACTACTAGTTGGTAGTTGTATGGACAGATATCCAGACTTCGTGAAAGAAATCTGCGAGAGAGATGGAGGTCATGTTGCCCTCCAGATTTGTCTTGAAGAAAGCCACATGAATCAAGCTGGTTTCAAGATTGGATCTATTGTGAAGTACTCAGGTATCAAGAGAGTGACGACTCTGACAGTTGATGGAAGCCCACACTGTGTTCAGTTACACTATACTATTGAGGACATCAAGAGGCATTTCGCTCCTGAGATAGAAACAGCTCATTTCGTCATAGAGAAGGGCAAGTTGATTGAAATATCACCGGAAGCGATTAAGTACTCACGGCATCTTTCAAAGATTCAGAAGATGATTGGTCGCTAGCGTAGTTTGGGTAGAATGAACCCGGCCGTCTTTTTGTACTCCAGATATTCGTCACCATAGTTCAGCACTAGTTTTCGTTCCTCAAAATAAGCCCCTATCATTGTGTAGAAGATCATGCATAGAGAGAAGACAATGACTCTTGGGAATGGATATACAAGAGCCAAAGCTATGAATACCAAGATTGTTGCAAGATATAATGGGTGTCTCACACGAGCGTAGATTCCTCCTGTGATTAGTTCAGCTTTTCTATCAGTCCTCATGTCAGCCACTGTACTAACATCAATCACCCTTGACGCTATCATTGCAAGGATCACACCAGCTAACCCTGAAACTGCTCCAAGCAGAAGGAGAACTGGTTGAATTAGAGTAGGTTGAGTAAGAAGATATAACCAGTTCCAGAAGTTCATGGAGATGAATGCTATCAGAAGTGTAGCTATACTAGACACTTTGAACGCGCGAGCATAGCCCTCCTTCCCCCATTTATCAATAATTCTTCCTTTGATTCTTTGGGCGGACATTCCACTGTGTTGTAGACCGAAGAGTGTGGATGCCAGCACAATGAAGAGATACTCGATCATGATGAAAACCCTTCTAGTTATACAAGATTCTAATACAGAAATCTTATAAGTTAACTATTGTGTATTTAACAATAGTTAATATATTCCCAATCTGGTGAATAATAGATGATTGAAGCAGCAAAGAACCCCTTCTCCCCAATGGAGATGTGGGATGATACAATGGTCACCGTGAATGAAGGTGAAGAGAAAAAGAGAGTGGATGCTAAACGTTACAGAATCCGCTATCTGGTTGGAGAAAGTGAAGACAAGAGATTTGTTGATGGTGGAAGTGACGATATTGAAGAACTGACCGAGAAGACATTGTTCCTAGCACCATCAGTTCATCGTCTCACAGGAGACCCCTTCCATTATGATCGTTCCAGAGTGGAGAGCATTAGTGGAAAGGCAAGAATCACTGAGAGAACAAAAGAGCTGCATCGCCACCCAGCTTGTGAAGAGCACAAGACAATCGAAGTCATCTTTGAGAGTCCTGGTGTTGAATGTTGTGCCATGTCAAAGGACCAAGCTGACAAAATGCGCGTTCCAGTCCAGTATATGGCGGGATACCTGCTCGGAAACAGTGAGGGGATGATGAAGCTAGCCCTTTCAAAGACTGTTGTTGACGAAGAAACCGAGTACTATGACAACATCCACATAATCCCGGAGTCAGCGATCAAGCAGATGTCTTGTCTGGAGTGATACGCAACCAAGAGGTCGAACGTCCGATCATCTCCTTGATCTGGCTGCCCCCACACAGCTAGACTTCCTTTCGCTTCGGGCGTTCACCTCGCCCTAATTTTATTCTGTCCATATGTATGTATGAGAATAGTATGTTTTCTTGAAAAAAAAGTACGAGGAAACGTTGGTGCAATAGCTCACTCATGCTTAGACTTATATATACAAATAATAGCGCTTGGGGAAGCATCCCCTTGGGCTGTGATTTTGCATATCCTGTGGCTAAGCATGTACGCGGCCATATCTCAAGAGGGTGCAAATAGGTGATTCAAAAAATGGCAAGACCAGCACGGACCGCAATGAACCAGGGAAAGGGCTTGGCTGTTTGCTCTGTATGCGGTGGTAGTGATTTTTACCAAGACTTGACACGTGGTGAACACATCTGCACCTCCTGTGGATGTGTGATGAGCGAGAGAATATTGGATTCTGGACCTGAGTGGCGAGCATTCACAGCTGAAGAGCGGAATGCCAGAGCACGAACAGGTTCGCCAATGACATTGACAATGGCAGACAAAGGTCTTGCTACAACCATCGGCTGGAGTGATAGGGACGCAAATGGTCGCGCAATTGCCGCAAATAGCCGAGCAGCGATCTATCGGATGCGAAAGTGGCAGATCAGAACCTTGGTTCATAGCTCTCAGCATAGAAACCTCAGTATTGCGATGAGTGAAATGGACAGACTCACATCACAGCTTGGAGTTCCCAGTGAAACCAAAGAAACTTCAGCCTTGATTTACCGAAAGGCCCTAAGCAAACGCCTCGTCAGGGGTAGAAGCATTGAAGGCATGGTAGCTGCAACAATCTATCTCTCTTGCAGAATTCACAAGATCCCAAGACAGCTTGATGAGATCGTAACTGAAGCGCGAGTGAACAGGAAGGAGCTTGGTCAATGTGTACGCCTTATCCTGCGTAATGTTGATGTCAAGGTGCCGATCCCCTCAGCAAACGATTTAATGCCAAGGATCTCTGCAGACCTCCGTCTTGATGGGAAGACTGTCCAGACAGCGATGAACATCATCAACGATGCTCGTGATAGAGGTATCACAGCAGGTAAGGACCCTGGTGGCCTTGCAGCTGCAGCACTCTATATCGCAGGCATCATAGAGGATGATAGACGCACTCAGAGAGAGATTGCTGAGGCATCAAATGTTACTGAAGTGACTGTTCGTAACAGGTACAAGGACTTGGCAAACAGTCTCAAAATTACAATCAAACCATAGTAGTTTGGGGCTTCCCCCAACTACTCCCTTCTTCTTTTTTAATACACTAGATTCATTTGCTGAAAACATCTAGAGGATTTTAGATTTCAATGAGTCAGTTTATCTTAGCACTATGTGGACTTCCTTCCTCAGGCAAATCCATTCTGGCTGATACAATTCAGAAGGCAATGAACAACGAGATTGCAATTGTAAGAACTGACGATTGGCGGGACAGCTCATATTATGTAGATTGGAAGCCAGAGAAGGAAAAGCTTGTGCGCTTAGCTGCTCTGAACATGGTTGAGAAATTAGTCAATGATGGAAAGAGTGTCATTCATGATGACACAAACTACTACGCTAGCATGCGGCATGAACTGCTTAAGATAGCTCTTGATAACAGGTGTGCATTTGCGATTATTCATGTGTCCACCCCTTTAGAGGTGGCATTGAGATGGAACAGTGAGCGAGCTGGCACAAGAATTCCCAAGGAGGTCATTGAAAGGATCAATGAACGGTTTGATTTGCCTGGAAGGCGATACCTTTGGGATGACCCATTAATGGAGGTCAATATGGCAAATCAGGATATCGACAAAGTGATTCCAGAAATAGTTGATAGCATAGAGGAATTAGACATTGCAGTACCAGAGCCGCGTTTGGTATCGAGTACTGAATTTGAAAAGTTAGATATTGAAACAAGACGAACTGTATCTGAGTTTCTTGAGAAGCATCAATACTTGAGAGGAAATAGAGAGGTTTCAAAAATTAGGAGAAATATTCTTAGAAAGGCTTCTAGAAGAAGGAGTTCCGTGAAGAAGACCCATGATATGCTTCTTGATGAGTTGATGAAACTCCTTTGACCGATTTCTTGAAAGAGAATTAAGAACCGGAATCTATGAAGCGCAGGGTGTATCTAAGAAGAACTGATGGCGGCCTCCTAAGAGAATCGAACTCTCAACGCTTGCACGTTCATGGGTTTGAAGCCCACGGAACCAGACCACCAGTCCTGTAGGAGGCCATGCTGACTATAGAACTTAAGTTTGAACAAACGGTTCAGAATCTAAATGTAACGGCCAATGACTTCATGGGTTTCTTTTTTCCATTCAATACTCTTCTTCGCGAGCTCTGATGCAATATTGCCGGGTAATGCTTCGTCTCGTGGTAGAGACTCAATTCTTGATAACCACCCAGATGTAGTCAATGTGAGAGGATGCATACCTTCCTCGCCCTCTGTGGCCTTAATCATCATCTCTCTCCCATGAGCAACTTGTATGTAAACATCACTAAGAGGAGATTTGTTGAGTATGTCATAGACAACACGATCCCAACAGGTCTTTGCGACAAGTGCTCGTTTTAACTTAGCTTTGTCATCGCTAGGCAATGCATTGTATTTCGATAATGCGCCGTTCATCGATTCTACGAGCTCATCCAAGAATTCGCCTACAGCCACCTCATCCTCGCCTTCTGCCTCAACATGGATTGCGGACTTTGCTCCATCAACGGAAATTTTGACCAGGGCCTTCTCGTCAGCGATGCGAAGTGAGAATTTCGCGGCCCCATTGAAAACCTGACTCTCAGCCTCGCTATACTCTTCCAAAATCACATTGGGCCGTGAGGCAACTGCATACCAGGCAATCCTAAAGACTGCTGCGGAATCATCTGCATTATAACTAAGATCACGAGACACCTTTACCATCTCCATGGATGCATCCATGGGCTTTGACCTCTCTAGGTCTTCCTACCCTATTTACTGGCTTCTTTATCAAGTTTGGCTGTAGCTGTTTCTATGTCATTTTTTGAAGCGCCAATGGCTGCATTCATCACCAAGTAGGAGTGAGGGTAATTGTCGAAAGACGATCCATACGCACCTTTCTCTACAGCCCGAGGCCCTGTCACTCGTGCATGGTACAACCTTGCACCAATCTCCTTTACGTCTAGGCCATCCATGGTTATGGCACAAGCAACAGGATTCCATACGGATAGAATCCTTTGATTGAGCTTCTGAGCAATCTCATTCATCCTCTTATTAAGGAACTTCAAGTTCTCAGTTTGTTCTTGTTGTAGGCTCCTGTAATTATCCAGACCAAGTGCCAATAGAGCGGCGAGTGTCTGCACAACTGGTGCTGCGGAAGCACGTCCTGCATAAGTTTCCAGCACCTGTTCTATGAACTCCTCTGAGGGAGAAACGATGATTGATGCACCTACTGGGGACAGAAAGTTCTTGTCACTACTCTGAACCACTGCATCAACACGTCCTGCATCAGCTGCAGAGCGAATCTCACTCATAGTTAGCTCAGATTGAACACCGTATGCATTATTGATTACTAGAGGAACGTCATGTTCTGCACAAGACTTTGCTATGTCCTTGATCTGATCCGATTCTCTTGGTGGGAAAAATGTGGTTGTGGAAAGAACCGCATGTGATTTGGTTCCTTTGATTTTCTTCTCTAGTACACCTAAGTCAGCTCGAACTGCATCCCCCTCGATTATTGTCGGGGCCGTTATCTCCTCAAGTCCTGCAAAGGCAATTGCACGATGGGGTGATTTGTGGTCAATTCGTGGAAAGAGAACTCGTTTGATTCCATGTTCTCGTCGCAATGCACCAAGAATCAGGGAGATACTCATTCCAGTCGAAAGAGGAGTCACGATTCCTGACCTCATATTACTCAAACCAAGTTTGCGAATTGCATCCAGTGCCACCTTGTTTGCGACCTGCTGCATCAGGGATGCTCCAGGAGCCTTTGGTTGGGGTGCTGCAAGTTTTCCACTTCGGCCAATACCATGATTGAATCCTGCAGACAAGCGACCAATGAAAGGAGAAGCTATTCGGGCTTCACGTTCTCCAACCCGTGCAGCTTCGGGGTCCTTGTCTGTGTCGAGGGATGAGAGAAGTTGCAGCATCATCTCAATTTGTAGGTCAGTGAGTGATTTCTCAGGGAATAAGCGTCGGTTGAGAACATCTCGGACAGGCCCCAACAATGAGTCTACTGTTGTTCTTCCACGTTGTAGTATGCTCTTGGGGATGTTCTTCTCAATGATACGATCAATCTCGTCATTGTCCAAATCTATACTCCTCCTCAATCAATCGTTGATAGCTCACTTTCGCAGAATCCTTCACAGGGCCTTTGAATTCTACAGCTACGACCCCACGTGTACCAAAGGGCTGCTTAATAATACCCTCCACACCAACTTCACTTTGTACTTTTGACCCAACCAATAGTTCAGCCACTTCTTTGTTAGATGCCAGTCCTTCCACAAGGACATCGCTGTTTCGAAGTCTGTAAACCTTCCCAATACGAATACGTGGTCTTGAAAGAACGATTTTGTCAGGTATGTTGGTAACTTGACCAGATCCAACGATCCTCATCTGGGTGGGAGGTAAATCAGTGCGAAGCACCAAGACCTTAGTGCCCTCCGTGAGTGCAATTGGCTTTTGGAGGACCACGGCTGCTTCGAACTCTGTATTCTCCACCTCATCTTGCACAACCCTTTCACTGTCTGTGACCCTGAAAGGGATTATTTGACCAGTGACAACAGGCATACCAGCTGAGATACTCACCGTCATCTTTTTCGTGATTCGACCGCGGTATAGATGATTGACATCTAATCGGGCAATGAACCCTGAGGCACGAGTCATACTTTCTGGTGCACAGAGATAGTCACCGCGTGTTATCTCCTGGTCATCAATCTCAGGAACATTTACTCCCACTCGGTCCCCTGCTCTGGCTTCAGCACGTGATTCACCGAATGTCTGTATCGAACGAACCCTACTTGTCTTGCCAAGTGGAGCAATCTCAACACTATCGCCAAGACTAATTCGTCCTTTTTGAATTGTACCCGTGACCACAGTACCATGACCTTTTACGGGAAATGCATGATCGATTGGAAGGGATAGGGGACCCTCCGTGTCTCGGTCCCTAGTAGTCAATATTCGAAGAAGGGCTCTCCGAAGTTCATCGATGCCCTCACCTTTCAAAGTTGAAACGCGAACGAATTCCACACCAGTAAATGATGTATCTTTCAGAATTGTCCTCATTCTGTTCTCAATTATGGGGAGTTTCTCCTCACTGACTAGGTCAGTCTTCGTCACAACGGCAAGAATTCGTTCCACGCCCATTGCCTGAAGGACAACAAGGTGTTCTCCTGTCTGTATCATAGGGCCCTCGTCAGCAGCTACAACCAGAATGGCGGCATCTATAATGTTGGAACCAGCAACAACGCTTCGAATCAAGTCAGCATGCCCAGGAGCATCGACTAGAGTTACCAGATACTTGTCAAGAACAAACATTGTAAAACCGAGGTCAATGGTGATCCCACGCTGCTTGGCCTGTGGATGTTTGTCTAAACCAGCGGTAGACACCTTCTCGCTGAGCGCACTGGCAAGAGCTGTCTTACCATGATCTATGTGTCCCATGAGACCCACATGAACTGGGACAAGTTTGTCCATATCCTTGCCTCAGATGAAAGAGGATACTTCACGCATAAAACCTTAGTGAGATACAGAGTAGTTTATTGGGACCATTGTATGACATTAAAACATGGTATCGCGGTCTCTCGAGAAGATGATGCTCATTGCGATTGGTCTCTCAACTGTAGTAATTGTGGGAGTGCCAGTGTTGATGTATGCGATTGATACAATTAACACAACATCACAACTGCAAGAAGTTCAACTCGCTGCTGAACAGGTTCACAATGCGACGAGAGAGGTTGACTATGGTATTTCTAATAACACAGCAATCAATCTGTGGGTTAATCTAGGTTTTACTGTGACCGCAAATGGAAAAACGCTTACAGTTGCGTTCATCAAGGATGGAGGATCACCACATACATGGGTGGCTACTTATAACCATGACATATCAATAGATAATCCCATCCTGACACAGTCGAACAGAATGTTGTACTCCATGGAAGTAGTCTTGGTTGATGATGTCATTCATATCTCGTTTTATGCAGCTCCAATTTGAGCTCCAGACCATTCATTAAATAGAGCACAACGTTTTTAATCTGGGCTCAGGTTCACGCCGCCAACACCCTCAGGTGAGGACTGAAAGTTATGGCAGAGGATGTCGATATAATCGACGAAACTGGTACTGACGAGGAAGAGTCCGAGCCAGAGGAAGAGATACTAGAGGAAGGCGAGAAGAAAGAACGTAGGAAGGTTGGCAAGGGACTTATTCTGAACACAAGGATGCTACGTCGAGTATTCCAGATTCTTGCATTTATAGGAATTAATGGATACATACTAACAGCATGGTTTGGTATGCCGAATGTTCAAGCACTTTGGCTTACTATCTGGAAGAACTTGCCAACACTACCCATTTTGGCTCCATTAGAAGCACCATTTGCAGTTATAGCTGGTTCATTTGATACCATGATACGTGAGTTCTCAACAGGCATCTTTCCGTTCTTCACGCTGGGGGCTTTGATCATCATAACTATCATTTTCGGGAGAGCGGCCTGCGGATGGATTTGTCCGATAGGAACCATCCAAGATTTCATCACTCTGCCAAAGCGGACTAAGACCCGTCCTACTCCGGGAACAGAGAAGGAGCTTCGAAAGGTAAAAGCATACATCTTCGTCATTGCTGCATTCTTTGCCGTCTGGGTTGGCTTTGCAAGATTCACTGATACCGCTAGCTCTCTTGAGGCTACATTGGGTGTCTTTGCGGATGACGTGTTCGCACCCCTAAATCCTGCATACATACTGTTCGTTGTACTACCCAACCAGGTATGGCCAACAGGCTTTGACACTCTGTGGTACTTCACAACATGGGAATGGGCTCTATTTCAGATGGGATTTGTCATCTTTGTGTTTCTCATCTCATTCTGGATTCCACGATGGTTCTGTCGGTGGCTGTGTCCTGCAGGATGGCTCTACAGTGTCTTCTCACGTGATGCATTGATTGGAATAGGTAGGAATCCAGCCCGATGCACACCTGACACATGCAATGTATGTGAGGTGGTGTGCCCAATGAACATTCGAATTCGAAGATTCCCATACAAACACATGCATAGTCCAGATTGCATTCTATGTCTGGATTGTAGGAGTCACTGTCCAAATGACGCTATTGTGTTGAGATTCTCATAGATCTATGCGGTCTGCGGATTCTAGCACGTTGTTGAACGCACTGTTTATGTTGGCGTACATCTTCATTAGTTTCAGACCATCCTCAGTCACTCTAGCACCACCTCCACCTTCAGTACCACCTTTGAAGGTTTCAACGAGAGTGATGCCTAGTTTCTTCTCGATCTTTTTGATAACCCCCCAGGCGTATCGATATGACATTTGGAGTTTCTTAGCACCTTTGGCTATAGTGCCCTCTTCATGTACAGACTTCAGGATGGCATACGCTCCTGGGCCAAAGATATACTCTCCATCCCTTTCTAACCAGAGTTTGTAGTCTGGCACAAGAGTAAGGTTACGTCTATCTTTAGGGCTCATTTGATACCACTCCTTGTACAAGGTCTCAGGACCAGGTTTGCGGTTCAATCTGCGGGTACTAATGACCCCATCGAAGACGTTCTGGTTTTGTTGTGTCTTTCTTGAAGACTTTCTTCACTGTTTTCCAATGGTCAGCGCACAAGTATACTTTCCTAGATCGCGCATCTTTCACTTTGAGATTGGATTTTACTACACTCTCCGCAATCCGATCTCTTTTCATAGATCTCTTGGAGGGCTTTCTACACCCAACAATACTGCAAATCTTATCCTCTGACACTTGGGACACTTCAAGCGCACTACCAGTTGTAAGGCATTATAACTATAGCGTATTGATATCAAGTATCGATGTTTTTGGGTGTAAAAACGCCACCCTTGGAAAAGTCAATGAATGTGCGTACATCATTGCTAAGTCTTAGTTTCACGGACTTCGAGTCATCAGCGCGTCCAATGACCGCAGTTGACAAGCCATGCTCCTCTGTTATCTGTTTCACCAATGGAAGATTATCTTCAGAAGTCGCGACAAGAAAACCCAATGAGATGAACATCCTTAACCAATCATCCAGAGGAACTTCAGAAGGACGAGAGGCATCAAGAGCATCCAAGCTCAAGGTGCCGCCGCACCCAGAGTATTCGAGCATCATTCCTGCGGTACCAATCACTCCAGCCACGGACACATCCTTTGCAGCTGTTAGCAACTGCTTACTTGCTAGGTCATTCATCACAGAAAGTCTCAGGACAACATCGTCAGAAGTTCTACCAGTGACAGAATCCCAACCCAATGGATAATTCTCACCTCTTTGCCCGACCTTGTCAAATAGAAGAACCAGAGAATTACCGGATTTAGCACCACCAGCAGTGAGAAGATTGGTCTTCATCACAGTGCCTGTGGCAGACCCAACAACATATGTAGAACTGGATTGTGGATTTGTATGTCCTCTGACAATGGGCACCTTAAAGGTCTGGGAACCACTGATCAGCCCATCAAGGAGTGCCTCTCCAATTTCAGGATCAGAATACGATAGAGCAACAGCAAAGGATGTTGGAGTTCCACCAGCAGCATAGATGTCCATCATGTTGGCGAGGACTGCGTTGAACCCAGCTGCTCTTGGGTAGTTCAGACAAAGATCTTCAACTATCCCATCTGTGGTCAAGAGAACATAGTCATCAGAGTCTGTCCCTATCGCTGCAGAGTCCTCACCAAGACTATGTGGCGTATTTCCATTGAAAGACTCCAGTCGAAGTCTGTCAATGATAGAAGGAAGTACGAATTTTCTTGAGATCCCATCAAAGCTCAGGAGGAGCTTCAAGATCTCATCAAGACGGCTCAAGTCCAATCACTCTAACTATGGAACCGGTGTTGTAGGCCCAGGAAGTAAGCCAACAGCAAAAGCCGCTTGACCAAGTAGGATTCCAATTCCTAGAAGTGATATTCCAACCATGAAGTAGATGAGTGCCCTCATTTCGGGACGGATTTCCTTGAACACTTCAGTTCACCTTCGCTGAACTGCGAACTATGTGTTGCTTATAGGCGTTGTGCCATGAAAGGGGTTTGCTATTCTGATATTTCATCTTTGCCTGAACTTTTTCGCAATGTCCTTAGGCATCGCATCTGGGTAGGGCTCATCAACCCTGACCCGTACCTCTGCCTGAACAGGAACTGCCTGTTGCGCTAGTTTACATTTGCCGTCTTGAGATAGTTTCCGAATTGCACACTTAGAGTGAACACACCAACCTTGGTCGCACTCTTCGTCAATCCAAGTGCACCAGACCATTTCCCCGCCACTCTGTTTCTTTATTTTAAGCGCGGGAGGTTTTCGTTCACATATGAAATGCTCACACAGAGCTGTACATTCCACATTGTTGCTGACCATTTTTGACCGCTCCAAAGTATTTTCATGTTCACCTCTTCTCAGCAATCCTGAGTAACGATATGAGTCGTTCTTCGCCCCCTTCAACTATCTTGATGTTTCTTTCAAGTCGGGTCTTTGACGAATCGTAGGATTCTCTGGAAATGTCGCCAATCTTGAATTTGGCGTCAATCCTACTTACTTCTTTGTCGAGTTTCTTGAGGGTTTTCTTGATCCCCTTCAACCATTTCTTCACAGTCTTGATGGCTGTCTTTAGATTGATCCGAAGCTCTTTGATGGACTGAAGAATCTCAGCTCGCTGTTCCTTGTAGACATCTTTGTCAAGTGTTCCAGAGATGCCTTCAAGTTTCTCTAACCTTCCCTCATCCTTGTCTAGAGCGTCCAATAGTCGTTCCAAGACTAAGGGCGTAGACACAGCTGCCAACTCCCTTCTACGGCTTTTGGTCTTCTCGAACTCTGCACGTAGCTCCTCAGCTCTGACACTAAGGACTTGTTTATCCGCTTGCTGAAGTTGTAGTGCCTGTCTTGTTGCCTTGGTTCTTTCAATAATATTATCGAGTTCTAGGTCAACAACCTCCAGCTCAGACCTTGAAAGAAGTACAACTGCCGCTTGATGATCCATATCCTCAATTGTGATGTCAAAATGAGGTAAAACTACTCTTTCTTGTTCAGAGATTGGTACATCAGTTTCTGTTTCTTCCTCGAACTCCGGTTCTACTTCGGGAGGACTATGAACAATCACTGTATCGAGTGGCTTTCCACAAATCTTGCAGAAACGTCCCTCTGGAACTTCCAAACCACAGGAAGGGCATGTAACAAGCGGATCAGACATGGCTATGCTCCATCCATGACAAAGGTCTAAATCGGACTACTGTCCGATATTGCGGTCAATCTTTTTCATGTTAGTGTGCCCAGTCGACTAGTCACTTCATCTAGCTGAGCTTTTGTTGTGACGATTGTGTTTGCACCATATGTTGGTAAGACCTTCAACTCTTCTACAAGAAGAGCAATCGCCTTTGTTGAGTCAATCTCTTTCCTATCGAGAGAGCCATCAGGGAAAGTGAGTGAAGCCTCAACCCATTGTGTCTTTGTGTCATCAGACGGGAACAAACAGTAGATGTAGTCGTCGTTGCTGCAGATAAATGAAGGAGTATTCTCCCAGGCTTGAGCCAACAGCACTCCAAAAGCCTTCGCGTTTTCAGCCTTATCAGCCATCAGGATAACCTCTGGGGCCAGATATAGTAACGGACAACGTAATTGCGAACTTAAAACTTTCTCAGTCGGTCTCACTAAGGTCTGTACCAGATGAAGGAATAATAAACAATCTCATCATTTTCCTTGACAGTGGCGATGATAAACTCTTTATTTACGCTCAGAGCCAAGCGTCCAGCTCGAACTATATCAAGAGGGATTACGCCCTCTTTACGATGGATAACATGTACAAGAAAAGGTGAATGATCCTTTCCGGGACCTATTTCATAAACAGCGAATTCAGTCCCGAATTTCAGACCGAGTCTGACCACAAACCCCCTGTTTCGCAACTGGGAGTACACAGTATAACGAACTCTGAAGTCATCTGAAATCTCCGAGCCTACTTGTAAAATATCTTCAACGCTGAGGACTGTATCGTCATCATGACGCCTGACATTCAATCGTTTTTGTTGCGTGAGATAAGCACACTCTATCAATGAAAGAGTGAGTGGTTTGTCAAAGACCGGGACCTTGGGTTTTCTGATACCAACAGGTTGACCGAAGTAACCCTCTTCATAGAGCTTCATGCCATGTTCCGCATTCCACACTATTCCTTTGTCGCCAACAAGCTTAGCCTCTGCGACTATGGAAGCTTCATTCAATTCATGGCACCGACTGTATCAACTGTTTAGTGTAAGTGAGAGCGACCGAATGACGATAGCTGCATCCTCGCTGAAGTTAGCCAATTCCTCAAGCATATTTATGAAGTCACGGAATCGGAGGAGTACGGCAAGAGGAATCTCTAAAGGATACAAAAGTGTCTGTATCTTTCTTTGAACAATATCGATTTCTTTCTCAATTCTGCATATCTCATCAGCACGCTTGATTGATTCCTTCATGTTGATAGAAAGAAAGCGTACTGCTTCACGTTGTTCTTTGGCTTGTGCAATCATAAGCTTACCAAGTTCTGCTATTGCATCCTTCAGCTCACCATCAGGTGTCCATTCGCTGACTACTGCAGCTAGGTGGTAGCAGGCAATCTCGGCCCCGTCTACCGCTTTGTCATTGTAATGGACTAGTTTCAGAAGATCCTCGCGCTGGATTAGGGTGTTTGCTTTTGCCAATTCATTGAGAATAGTACGTTTCAAGACATCGCCCTTTTCTTCCAGAGCGGTGATTTTTTCTAGTTCTTTCTTGTCAACTGAAGCCTTCCCCTCAAGCCAATCAGTTACGGCATTGACTACTATCTTGGTAGCTGATAGTGCTACTCGAAAATGCTCATCCAGCATCTGTGTGATGTTTCCTAGTTCAGAGCTCAAGAACCTTCCATTATCAAGAACCATGGTTTGCACCTTTATTGAGCTGGAGTCGATTGGAGTAGCTTTTTAATTCTTCTGGACAACGAACTCAGTAGGAGACAGGAATAGTGGAGCTCTGGCAAATCATAGTTGCACTCATTCAAGGACTTGTAGAATGGCTCCCAATCAGTAGTGAGGGGCAGGTTGTTCTGTTCTTGTATAACTTCACGCCAGTACCCTCAGAGGACATCATATCTCTGGTAGTATGGCTTCATCTTGGTACTGCTCTAGCTGTGATAGCACGATATCCACATGTGATATTAGACATTCTGAGTTACAAGGACAAGAAACTGTTCAGACTTCTCCTCTTTGCCACTCTAACAACAGCTGTTACTGCTGTACCGCTCTATTTCATCCTGAAGAACAGCCTGACACCAACACACGGTGAACTTCTGAATGTACTTGTGGGAATCCTATTGCTGATCACTGCAATAGTTCTATATCTTCCAACAAGAAGTGGCGAGGAAGGAACTAGCACTGAGCGTGAGGTTGAGGACAGGGAAGCTGCTACAACAGGCTTGGCTCAGGGACTTGCTGTACTACCTGGTCTTAGCAGATCTGGTGTGACAATTTCAGCTCTCCTGATGCAGAGGATAGACAAAGAAACTGCAATGAAGTTCAGTTTTCTGATGAGCGTACCAGCTGTGGTAGCGATTCTAATTCTGGAAATACTGACTGGAAGCACACTTCCGATTGGTGTTGGAACACTCGACCTCATTTTGATAGAGGGAATTGTCTTCGTGACTGGACTTGTTTCAATGGAGTTCCTATTACGGTTGGCTCGAAGAGTTAGTTTCTGGAAACTTTGCCTAATTCTCGCGACTGTGGCAATACTGTTTGGGATCCCAGCTCTGATACCATGATGCTTCAAACTCATTTGCGTTTCTGGAACATTATCGCAATGGGAGAATTAGCCTTTCGCCACTCGGCTAACTTTCCTTCATAATTGAGAGGAATAGGATGCCGACCATGATTGCCAACTACGATGAAAAGAGTGTCAACTCTTGCCTGTCTGAGAAGTACTTTGATCCAGTTATCTGTACGTCGGACAATCTTCTCCAGTAGGGTCTTGGGAGGAGTCCTGTGACCATATTGTGCATATAGGCTCTCAAAATCCAAGAAGTGAAGATATAGAAGCTCACTCTTGAAGATGTGTTTGGTTGCCTCGATGTAGGTAGCCATGTCATCGCGTGACTGTACTGTATATGAAGGGTCAAAATCGAATTGAAGCATATCTTCTTCACGACAGATGACACGAGTCGCTTTCCCAAAGTTCTTGGAATGTTGGATGAGATGAAAGTCGGTTCTGTGTCCTCTCAGGAGCCTTTTGATGAGGGGTAGAGCGTATGGATCGGTGGTTTCAAGCAGAGCTAAAGCTTCCATGTTCTTGATTAACGCTTCGGGTTTGTACACTACCGCTTCGAAAAGTCCGAAGTTGTCTATCATGATAATGACCACAGACTTTGGATTGAACTTCTGTAACAACTCATCATTCGGAGGAAAGAGCCCTTCAGGAACCTCTATACCTAAGAGCTTCAAGACAGTTGCTGGGAACTCCAATGCTGTAGTTCGGACTTGTGGGAACGACATTCAACTTTCCTCTGTGGTGTTCCTGTGTCTAATCCTGATAGCTCTCAAGAACCTTGTGTAAGCATGCGGATTACTTTGCCTCTGTCCTCGTTCTATTCTCCAAGGTTCTTTAACCTATGGCCTATGGAAGGGTTAAAAACCGCAGGGGATGGACTGAGCATTAGAGGCATCTCAATGACCCTTCGGGACATCGTTTACAAGGATACGGTGAAATTCATCCTCTCAGGAGGAAAAGGTGGAGTCGGAAAGACCAGTAGTGCAGGAGCACTAGCAGTCCTATCAGCCCAACATGGTTTTCGAACACTTGTCCTATCGACTGATCCAGCCCATAGTCTCAGTGACAGCTTTGATCAAGACCTATCAGGTGGAGAGATTATTCCGATTGAAGGTTTTTCCAACCTATGGGGAATGGAGATTAACACCGAAAAAGGAATGGAAGAGTTTCAGCAGGTAATGGGAGACGGAGCGATTGGTCCAGAAGCTCAAATGGCGGCTGGACTCATGGGAGATATGACGGGAATGGCGCCTCCCGGATCAGACGAGGCGATGGCTTTTGGAAAAATCCTAGAGTTCTTAGAGGACTCATCCTATGACCGGGTAATCTTCGATACTGCACCCACGGGTCATACACTCAAATTATTAGAGCTCCCTGATCTTCTTGACAGCTGGCTTGGGAAGATCCTCACATTAAGGCAGAGACTAAGCTCTATGATGGGATCACTTCGAGGTCTGTTTGGTGGTGGTGATCAAGAGGACGACTCTTGGAAAATGATTCAACAAACAAAAGACAAGATTCGTGCGGCAAGAATCGAACTCTCTGATCCAGATACCACACAGTTTGTTGTCGTGATGATTCCGGAGGCGATGGCTGTCTTTGAAACGCAGAGACTTCTGGCGAGTTTGAATTCGTGGCATATCCCTGCTACTCATCTGATCGTGAACCAGCTTATTCCTCCAAATCCGTCGTGTGATTTCTGTTCGAAGAGATATGAGATGCAACAGTCCAACCTCAAAGATATCCGAGACCTATATTCAGACATGGACCTCACCGAGGTCCCACTTTTCGATGGAGAAATAAGAGGGATTGAAGGTCTCACAAGGCTAGGAAAGATACTGATTGGTGAAGAGGCTGGGTAAAGATGAAACGTTCTCTGAAGATTAAGATAGCTGGAGTTCTTCTGATACTCTTGTTCGTGGCTTCCTTTATAGTGACCGTGTACCTCTTGTATAGACCATGGAGTTAAGGCTGAGAAAATTAGACTCCCTTCACCCTTTTAACGACTGGTGGACGAATCTTGTATAGAATTCTACCCCCGCAGTAAGGACACTTGACGCCAGGTAAGGTCTTCAGACCTTCGGGAGTAACTTCCTTGTGGCATTTGTGGCATACATAAACCATTTCAGTCACCAGTGGTCTTCGCTGCGTAGAGCAATATGAAGCTTTTCTTAGGACCTATCATGAGAGAGGATTTTCTACCACTTCTCCTGCGACCAATCCACTGCTCAACACTTCAGTGATTCTGATGGAGAGAAGTGTTCCTGCTGAAAATCCCCCAGGAACCGTCATAAGCGGCCCCTCCTCAAGAGGATAGACCATCGTGAACCCACGATGTGTCCGTGATGGTTCTGCAGCTATTCCTCTCACGATTTTAGCGAGATAGTTCTCCTTCTTCTCTCGATTTATCCTCTCAGCCTCCCTTCGTAGGACAACCCCGAACTCATTCTTCACTGAGGAGGGAGGATAGCCTGCAAAAGCTGAACCTGGAAGCGGTCTGAAACCATAGAGAATTATCCGTTCTGCACCTGCTTCACTGACCCTACGCATCATCTGGACCGATTGTTCTGTCGTTTCAGCTGTTTCACCAGGGAGGCCGTATATCAGATAAACAAAGGGCTTCATGCCATACTCTCTTGCCACCTCTACTGCTCGTATCACATCATCAGGATGCCCACACTTTCCAATCTGATGCATGTGATACTCTGACCCTGTTTCTAGTCCAATATTTGGAGAACTAGAAACCATGGATTTCTTCAGTGTTTCAGCAACATCCCCTGTAAAGAGACACGCCTTAATGTTCTCGATCGCGACGTGGACTGTACCTTCAAGAACTTGAGGAAGGCTGTTTAATCGACTAAGAAGGTCCTCAATGGCGGACAGATTTGCCTGCGGGTGACATGGATCAGTCAAGGGCTCAGATCTACGCTTATAGTCCAGAAATCCAGGAGCCTCAAGAATGACGCGACGAACACCAAGAGCCAGCAATTCTTTGACCTCAGAGATGATTGAATCAGCGGATCGACTTCGAGGAGGCCCCCATATTCCTGGAACACTACAGAAACCACATCCTGGGGGTATATCTTCTGGGCACTCCATTCGGGTCAAAGAGTCCTCGGAATCACAGTTGCTGCATTCAGTACATTGTGTCCCATTAGCAAGCGGGTACTTTGTTCTCCTGAAATTAGAACAGCCGCGGAGGATTTCAACATATACTTTGCAAGCCTGGTAGGCACTATAGTCAATGATTCTTGCAGTCGATGGGAAGTATTTCTCTGACAGGTCCTTTGAGGAGATGAGATCTCTTTTCCTGTTTATTCGAAGTTTCTTAGCTTGAAGATAAGCAATTCCACTAATGTTTGCCAGTGCAATATTCTCCTCTAAGAAATCATGCTCTAACAATTCATGGAGAGTGGCTTCTCCCTCTCCGATAACTAGTATGTCTGGTCGAGTTTGTTTCAGTATGACCTCAGAATCTGCCGCTATTGGACCGCCAAGAAGAAACCGACCTCTTGGCTTGACCCGCCGCCACCTCTTGGCAATCTTTTGGACCGCGACTTGGTCCATGGTCATAGCACTTACAGCCAGATGGTCAAACTGTTTCAGAATACTCTTCTTTCCTAGAACATCCTCTGCTCTATGAATATTACACTGAATTCTGTGCTTCTCAAACACACCAGCAATTGCTCGAGGACCACATCCAATGGAATCTCTTGAGCTAGTACGTTGCCCTTTGCCAGCACTCAAGGCGTCAACGATCAGTATTCCATCCGACATTATCGACCTACATGTTGTTCGCGGTGGGCTCTTTACTGTTACTCATCAGTAATTTTGCACTTACTCATAGGACTTTTAAGGTGCTACGAACAATCCTTGCTCCGGCAGAATATTATAGCCAAAACTAAGGAGTAAAATGGTACGTGAGTGACGACGAAGGCGGAATTTGCCCGAATTGTGGATTGCCTCAGGACCTGTGTGTCTGTGAAACGATAGCACAGGAAGAGGCAAGGATTTCTGTAAACGTTGAACGACGAAAGTGGGGCCGTTTGACAACCTGCTTGGAGGGTTTCGACAAAAATATTGACCTTGGCGACCTAGCGACGAAGCTGAAGAGCAAGCTTGCCTGTGGCGGAGCCGCAAAACATGGTCATATCGAACTCCAAGGTGATCACCGGGGTGTTATCCAAGAAGTACTGGAAAAACTTGGTTTTCCTGCGGAAATTGTCCAAGTGGACTGGTCGTTCCAGGTCAAGGGAAGACGTTAGCGACCCTGGGCATGGTTTCTAGGGATTATCCTATGGGAGTAGGATTGCAGAAGTAGTTTGATGAGTTGTGATGCTATCCAAGTGTCATAGAGTCAATTCCAAGTTTCTTCACGATTTCCTTGTAACGATTCCGTACAGTCACCTCGGTGACACGAGCAACCTCAGCTATCTCTCGCTGTGTTCTACGTTCGTCAAGCATGATGGATGCAACATAGATGGCAGCAGCGGCTAGGCCCAGCGGGTCTCTTCCAATTGTGAGGCCAATTGCCCGACTTTGTTGAAGTATCTCCACAGTTCTTAGTTGTACGGGACTCGACAGGGATAATTGAGAGGCAAACCGTGAGATGTAGTCAATTGGATTACTCAATGGGATCTTGATAGCCAAACTCCTGAGAAGCAACCGATAACACTGGCCAAGCTTCTTCTTATCAACTCGGGATGCATCAGCGACTTCGTCCAAGGGGCGAGGTTTCTTCCTTATTCGACAAGCAGCATAGAGGGTTGCGGCAACCATGGCTTCGATGGATCTTCCCCGAACCAATTTCTGAATGATTGACTTCCGGTAGAGAAGTGCTGCGAGTTCCCGTATTGGTCCTGGGATTCCAAGTTGTGAAGAGAGCCTTTCGAGTTCGGACATTGCCTGTGCCAAATTTCTGTCCATTGAACTGTGAACACGAGACCGTATCTGCCACTTTCTCAATCGATAGATCTCAGACCTTCGTGTCGGACTAAGTTTCTTACCTGAGGTGTCTCGGTCTCTCCAATCAATCACGGTCGAGAGACCTTTATCATGCACAGTATACCTCACGGGTGCACCAACACGACTACGAGCATCGCTCTCCTCCGAACTGAAAGCCCTCCATTCTGCACCAGTGTCAATCCTGTGATCTGAAAGAACCAGTCCACATCCTCCACAGACTCGTTCACCCCGAGCCACATCTTCAACAACCGATGTGGAACCACACTCGGAACATGTGACCATCTCCATGTTCGCGTTTGAAACGGTACTCTTTCTATCAGTATCGCCTCGCGTAGGATCCAATGCCTCTCCTCCGTCGTAGTTGGAACCGGAAAAAAACCGCCAGAATTCACTGCCTAGTCATTGTTTTTGAGACAGTCTCCCGGAACCCACAACATATCTTTTGGAAAAATATTCTTTTAATTGTTCTGAATTTATCGAAGGGAGGTTCGACAAGTTACGAACACTTGTTTGCACATGCACAAAACATCCTGACTATGTTGTCTTTTCATGTCCTCGCTCTGTGATGATGATGGTATGTTCATGTTGAGAAACAAATTCCCCCTTTTCTTCAGCCAGGATATGGTGACCAAACAAAGCCCCATTCTTCTCCAGTTCCTTGATTGCCATCTCAAGTGAAGCGGGGGACATTCGTTCAGCAATCCAACGTTTTGCAAATGGAAACTCCTTGTATTCCTTCCTGGTAATTCCCAAGAACTGCCTTGTGCCTTTAAACCGAACAGGGACTCTGACTGGAAGAAGTTGGTATATCAGAGGTCGTGGAAGGTCCGAGATGTTCCCAGACCCGGTACTAGCAAAAGTTTCTATGGCGTAGACCTCACCTTCTTCAACTAATACTTCAGACTTCCCAGACACGCAAGGAACTTGTTTTTCACCATGAAGTTCATACTCATTCAGCTGATGGCCAGAGAGTTGCTTGATGGGTTCAAACCCAGCTGATTGGATTGTATCCTCAATCAGTGCACCAATTGTGTTTAGTTTTGCACCCGGCCTCATCATTTGAATTGCTACATTTGTGGCGTCAACAGCAGCCTTGACAAGTGCTTCGTGGTCTGGATTAAGAGCTATTGTGAATGCGGTGTCGGCGATACAACCATCAACATGAGAGCCAACGTCCACCGTTACAAGATCATCTTCTTCAATAGTAGTTTCGTCATTAAGTGGGGAAGTATAGTGCGCAGCAATGTTGTTGATGGCAACATTGCATGGAAATGATGTACCTGATGAGTTTTCACGAATATAGTTCTCTGTAGCATTGACGATATCAATGACTTTGGTTCCTGGTTTCACCATGGGTCGTGCAATTTCTAGGGCTTCCCGAGCAACTATACCAGCCCGACGCCACTTGTCCCAAGGGTCTTCTAACTCATCATCTTCTGTCTTGTCAACGGGCTTATCATCCGCCATGATATCATCAACTAGATGGCTCGTGCGGGTTGGCTAGATAAAAGTGACGGAAAGACCAGCTAGGCAAGAACCTTCTCAATGCGTTTGGCTATGCGGGTCATCATAAAGAACATGTAACCGATATTTGCGCGTTTGTTTGTGAGAACTGCAAGGATAGCATCAGCTCCAGCATCACAGATGATGACATAACCAGTTTCACCCTCTATGAGCATTCTCACGAGAGGACCACGCTTGAGTTGTTTGAAGACCTTTCGAGTAGCTTCCTGTATTTGGGTGGATCTTCCTGCTATCACATCCTCATCAGGTACTAGATTCTCGTCAGTTCCTTCTGGATAGTGAGTAGAAATCGTGAGCCCCTGTGATTTCGAAATGACAGCACTTGCTTCTACATTCCCTTGGGATGCTCGGCTCAGGTCCATTAGAAGCTCATTCAACATTTCGGTCTTTGAGGACAATGTAAAGCAATCCTCCCATGGCGTCTTCGGTCCAAATGGATTGCCAAGTATTTAAACTCTCTTGGCGCCAGCTTTCTTGAGACCTTTGACAATCTTGGCTAGTCCTTCGCCGCCATCTTTCTGAACATGTTTTTCGAGATAGGTTCCTTGAACAACTATGGAAGCTCCAGCCTCAACAGCGGTGACAACTGATTTTTCATCGTTGAAACCACCACCGGTAATCAATGGAATGTCAATGAATTTGGAAACGGTACTAATCATCTCTGGAGGCACTCCACCACCCTCTGCGCCGCTTCCGGCCTCTAGATAGACAAGCTTCATACCAAGCAGTTCCGCAGCAATCGCATACATAGCAGGTAGCTTTGGTTTGTCCCTCAGGAAGGGTTTGGCATCACCAACCCATGAGGCTGTTTTGCCAGGAGCAACCATGAGGTAAGCCATTGGGATGGTTTCGATACCAGATAGTTTGACCTTTGGTGCAGCAAGTGCTTGTGCTCCAATGATGTAGTACGGATTTGTACTGTTTAAAAGCGTCATAAAGAACATCGCATCAGCTTGTTCCGAAACACCAGTGATGTTACCTGGAAACAGAATGGTTGGGATATCTACTGCTTTCTTTATTTCTGAAACTGCGTCATCAATGGCTCCAAAGATAGTACTCCCTCCAATCATGAGTGCATCGCTACCAGCCTTTTCAGCAAGTGTTGCAATCTCCACGACATTCTCGATTGTGGTAGACATTGGATCAGGATCAATGAGAGAGAAGTGGCAGGCACCCTCAGACGCGAGATTCTCAGTGATATACTTCCAAACCTTACCGGTCATCTTGAAGCCTCCAGATAGTGACTTCCCGCCTTGACGTGCTTTTTACGCTTTTGGTGATTCTGTATAGAGTCATTTCATCAATTATTTTCCTGGCTCTAAGTAATTCTGATTGGCTAATGCACATCTCTGCAGGGAGTGTAATATTGTGAATCAAATCCAGTAATAATGCTCAACCTTTATTACTACAGTTTATTGAAGCTGCTAAGTTGCGTTCTGCAGAACGAGGACAGGCTGATGACCACAAGCGACCCAAAAGAGAGTAGTTCAGACCCTTCAGAAATGGAAGTTGTATCAACCGACCCTGAACTACGTATCGGTGTGTTTCCTTGTAAGTGTGGAAAGAATATTGGTGCAGTGGTTGATGTTGATGAGCTTGCTGAATATTCAAAGACACTTCCGGGTGTAGTCTTTGTCCAAGTGAACAGGTATACATGTGCGGATCCTGGACAGAGGGAGATTCAAGAGGCAATCACTGAACATGGATTGAAC
Source organism: Promethearchaeota archaeon (assembly GCA_048940045.1). GTDB lineage: Archaea > Asgardarchaeota > Thorarchaeia > Thorarchaeales > Thorarchaeaceae > SMTZ1-45. Next base: position 24,682 of record JBHLOX010000004.1, on the reverse strand, counting down.
AGGGTTGTGGTTGTGTCCTGTAGCCCTACGATGCATGAAGACACATTCAGAAAGACCGTGAAGGAAGCGGGGCTCAATCCATACTTATGTATCATGGCCAATGTGAGAGAGCATGTTTCTTGGGTGCATCAACATGACCCTGTGGCAGCAACTCAGAAAGCAAAAGATCTTGTCGCGATGTCTGTGGCAAAGGCGGCTACACTAAAGGCACAACCTGAACTGGATGTACCAGTGACTCAGGCGGCACTTGTTGTTGGAGCTGGCGTGGCTGGAATGCAGGCGGCACTGGATCTTGCAGACGCTGGGTTCAAGGTCAATCTTGTGGAGAAAGAGCCAACAATAGGCGGAATCATGGCGATACTAGACAAGGTGTTCCCACAGAATGATTGCTCTATCTGTATCCTTGGACCAAAGATGGTAGATGTGGGAAAGCATCCGAACATCAATCTCATAACAATGGCCGAGGTCGAAACGGTTTCAGGTTATGTTGGTAACTTCGAAGTGAGGGTCAAGCAGAGAGCAAGGTATGTCGATATTGACACATGCACTTCATGTGGTGACTGCGTAGAAGTATGTCCAGTAGATGTTCCATCAAGAACAGATCAGAGTCTTACATGGCAAAAGGCCATTCAGATTCCATTCCCTCAGGCGGTACCATCTTCCTATTTCATTGATCCAGATGCATGCCTGGGAATGGACCTGATTCGTTGTGGCAAGTGTATCGATAGGTGCGAACAGAAAGCCATTGTGCCATCGGATAGGGACAAGTACATAGACTTCGAAGTTGGTGTGATCATTCTAGCAACTGGCTTTAAACCAGCAGACCCACAAAAGATACCGCGGCTAGGATGGGGAAGGTATCCCAATGTCATTACAACACTTGAGTTCGAGAGACTCATCAATGCCGCGGGGCCAACTGAAGGCAGTCTCGTCAGACCATCAGATCTTGTGAAGCCCAAGTCAGTGGCAATTGTGCAGTGTGTAGGATCGCGCAGCAAAGATACTCGTTTGGCATGCTCAAACTTCTGTTGTGCTGAATCAGTCAAGTGTGCACTTCTTGTGAAGGAACACTATCCTGACACAGAGGTGACTATCTATTATCAAGACCTCAGAATGCATGGGAAATACTTTGAGGATCAATACCTCAAGGCTCGAGAGGAGGGTGTAAAGTTCGTAAGAGGTCGTGTTGGTGAGATTCAACAATATCCTGACACAAAAGACCTCAGAGTAAGTGTTGAGGATACTACTCACAACAAACTCCTGATGATTGATTATGATCTGGTCATACTTTCGATGGGAGCTGAGGGAAGGTCAGGAAACTTTCCGATTCCGATCTCTTGTACTGAGGACTCATTCTATATTGAATCGCATCCAAAGCTGCGGCCAGTTGACACCTCATCTGCTGGCGTCTTTATCTGTGGTGGAGCGGAGAGCCCAAAGGACATTCGAGACTCTGTTATTCAGGCAAGTGCTGCAGCAGGCCGTGCAGCCATCATCCTACAGAAGGGCCGATATCCAATTGAAGCTCTCAGTGCAAAAATTATGCAGGACCTTTGTAACAGATGTGGAACCTGTGTGAGTCGTTGTCCATATGGAGCCATCTCTCAGGATGGAACTGGAAAATTCACAGTTATGGGCGCGCTTTGTCAAGCGTGCGGGACCTGCGCAGGAGACTGTCCGAAGGATGCAATCTACATGCCCAATTTCACAACTCAACAGATTGAGGCGCAAATAGAAACTGCCCTACAAGAAACGCCTGAAGAGAAGATTGTGGCGTTTGCATGCGCATTCTGCTCATACCGCGGGTCAGACCTTGCTGGTGTGTCAAGAATGCAGTATCCAACAAACGCTAGAGTCATTCGCGCGATGTGCTCAGGCAGGTATTCAACAAGGTTCGCACATAAGGCCTTCGAGCTTGGAGCAGGTGCAGTTCTATACTCTGGGTGCCATCTTCCAGCAGACTGTCACTTTCAGACAGGGAACCACTGGATGGCAAAGCGTGAGCCAAGAATCAGAGGATGGATGAAGAGAAACAATATCTCAGATGATCGTTTTAGGGTTGAGTGGGTTTCAGCGGGCGAAGGAAAGAAATGGCAAACCATCATGAGTGAGATGTCCGAGGTTGTTGAAAAACACAAAACAAGTGTTCCAGTACCTAAGACAGCCACTACAAAGACAAAAGCGAAACCCAAGTTAAAATCAAAGACAAAAAAGGCAAAACCAAAATCTAAGGCCAAGCCAAAACCAAAAAGCGGCACGACAAAGAAGAGTGCTAGCAAAAAGAAGAAGGCATCGAGCAAGAAATGACCGACCATGCTGACACGAATAGGAACAGAGAGCTAGAGGAGCTAAGAGAAGCAGCAAGGCCCTGTTTTCAGTGTGGAATCTGTGCATCATCATGTCCCGTGTTCAGAGTTGCACCAGAGATGAACCCTAGAGTGGCAGTGGATTCTATCATAACAAGCGGCGAGATTACAGATGAGGGGACAGAGTGGCTCTGCGCTTATTGTTTGATGTGTGATCAGAGGTGCCCAATGGGAGTATCATTGGCAGAGATTCTTATGGGTATAAAGAACATCGCTGCAAAGGAGGGTAAGGCTCCAGTAGAATTCGTTCAGACTGCAGAAACCTTAGTGGGTGATGGATGCCTGTCACCAATCTCAAGTAGGTCTGAGAAAAAACGAACCGAGCTAGGACTACCAGACTTACCCAGACCAGACTCAGCGGATATTCAGAAGATGTTTGAGGCAACAGGTGCCTCAGATGTCCTTGAGATTAACAAAGCAGCCATGGAGGAGGCTTCGGAGTGAAGTTTGCATTCTTCCCCGGTTGCACCATGGCATACCGCCTTCAATTTGCAGAGAAATCGGTCAGGATGGTCGCACCTGCATTCGATATTGAACTTGTTGATTTAGCATTCACCTGCTGTCCTGAGCCCAATGTTGTACGTGCTATGTCTGATGATACATGGCTGACTTTTGCAGCGAGAAACATAGCGCTTGCAGAAACTGAGGGGCTTGATATCCTGACAGGTTGTGCAGGTTGTCATGAGTCACTATCACTTGCCAAGTATGAGCTTGATGAGAAGCCTGATAGGAAAGAGAGAGCAAATGAAATCTTGAAAAGCCTTGGACTTGAATACAAAGGGACTTCGTCTATAATCCACATGCATCAGCTCCTATATGACGAGATTGGCATTGAAACCATCACATCCAAGGTAGTCCGACCAATCCCTATCAAAGTGGTAACTCATTCTGGATGTCACCTTCTTAGACCAGAAAGAGTGTTGCATGTTGACAGTGCAGAGGTCCCAGTAAAGTTGGACCAAATGTGTGAAGCTCTAGGAATGGAGTCTTTGGAGTACATGGACAAGACGATGTGTTGTGGAGCAGGAGTTAGGAAAGCAGACTCGAGAACATCTTACGCTGTATTACGTGAAAAAATGACTAGTATGGCAATGGTAAACCCTGATGCCATTGTGGTCTTCTGTCCAACCTGTTTCATATCGTTTGAGTCAGGCCAACGAATAACGAACAAGAACTTTGGCACAGATTTCAAGTTTCCAGTTTTCTACTATACAGAACTCCTCGCAATTGCCATGAACCTTCCAGACACTGACTTATTGTTAAACGAGCACCGAGTCAAGATTGACCTTCCAAAGAGTGAAGAAACCGTTGAAGAAGCTGAGGTTGACTCAGGCGATTCAATCGCATCAAGCCCATAATGAAGGGGCGAAAGCCAATAATGGAAGAAGTGACCGTTGCGATCCTTGCAGGGGGAACATCCAAAAGATTCGGGTCAGAGAAGGCGCTGGCTGAGTTTCAGGGAAAGCCACTTATCTTGCATATGGTCAACATCGCACGTAGGCTTTCATCAGAGCTACTCATCGTTGTATCTGATGAAGTTCAAGAGAAAACTCTTCGTAGCGCTGTAAAAAATACTAGAGTTGTTGTGGATCCTCCGAGTAAAATCAAATGTGCACTTGTCGGTGCATTGACTGCTTTTGAGTACTCTCTCACCACACACACTTTGCTCCTTCCTGTTGATACACCTCTGGCCAATGTGGAACTATTGAGGATGATAATTAGTATGGGTCCAGGACATGGGGCTGTTGTACCTGCATGGCCATCAGGATACATTGAGCCCCTCCATTCGATTTACATGGCGGAGCACGCATACTATCACGGACTCAATGCAATGGAGAAAGGGCGTAATAGGATGAGGGATATGCTTGAAGCGCTTCAGAACGTACTTTTTGTGTCGACTGAAACCCTGAAGCAGTTCGACTCAGACTTGGACACCTTTGTTAACTTCAATACACTCAAAGATATGCGAAACGCTGAGAGAAAATACTCCAAGAAACGGGGTCGTTAATCCATTGAATATTCATGCCTGATTCTACATGTTCCTTCATGTCCAACCATGCATGGCCCATAAGGTTCGTCAGGTGTACAGCGTTTTCCGAAGAGTGAACAGTCAACAGGATCAACCATTCCGAGAATAACCTCATGGCATCTACAACCTGGGAGGATATCCACTGAGTCGAACTCAGGATATTCGAAGCGGAGACGAGCATCATGCTCAGCGAATTCCTTACGAATGAAATAGCCAGACTTCTTTATTATCCCAAGTCCCCTCCAGAGGGCATCGTCTAACTGGAAAGCTTGACCCAACACCTTCTGTGCAGCAGGATTCCCCTCTGGTTTAACAACCCGGGTATATTCATTCTCAGAGTCAGCTCGACCATCTTGGATTTGTTTCAATATCATTCGTATTGATTCAAGGACATCAAGAGGTTCGAAACCAGCCACAACACATGGGACTCCAGTCCTCTCTGCAAATGGCTGAAATGCGTTTGAGCCAATGATTGTCGACACATGACCAGGAGTTATGAAGCCATCAACACCAAACCCCTCAATATCAACAAGAATCTCCATTGCAGGTGGAATCACTTTGAGAGATGTAAGGATGGAGAAATTTGTAGGGGGGTTTCCGAGAAGTTCAAGAGCAATGGTTGGTGCAGTGGTTTCGAAACCAACACCAACAAAGACGACTTCTTTGTCTGGATTATCATGGGCAATTGAAACAGCCTCAGCGGCTCCATACACAACTCGGACATCTGCACCATCTGTACGCTCTTTTGCTAATGACGAGTCAGTTGATGGAACACGTATCATATCACCAAATGTTGCGACGATGTTTCCTTGCCTTGCGAGCTCGATTGCCATGTCGACATCTTCTGCTGCGCTGACACACACAGGACAACCCGGTCCAGCAACAAGCTTGAGAGAGGATGGCAAAAGAGACCGAACACCATGCTGGCTTATTGTGTCCTCGTGAGTACCGCACACATGTACTATCCTGAGTTCAGCCCCTTGGTGTAGAACCTCAATCTCCTTCACGATTGCTTGGGCATATCTGGCATCGCGGAATCCCGTGATCTCACTCATTGGATTTCAGTCCAACCTGATACTATCCGGTTTGTCATAAAAGTGCAGATGTGTGTACACGAATTGATTACTCAGTGTTACTTGAATCGAGAATGGCGAGAGCTTCACCCACAGTGATGGATAGCTTACTTGCCAGTTCTTTGGCGGAGATGTTTGGATTTTTTGGCAAAATATAGTTTTGAGCATATCCCGCATTTCCTGCAAATAGTGGATTGCTCTTTGCAGTTTCGATTAGAAGTGAGTATAATGGATGCCCTTTGAAATCTGCTACATTGATGTCAACATTACGACCTGATCCTTTTTTCGTGGACCTGCGTTTTCGAACCTTCTTGGATTCAGGTGTTGTGTCTTTGTGTCTTGTCAGTCTCTCTTGCTTCAAGGCGGCGTCCCAACCTTAGTATCCCGGCGAGACCTACATGGAAGTAGGCTCCTCATAGAAATCTCTTAGAGGCGATATAAGCGTTGGGGAGCTTCTACGGAATTTCCTAATCATTGCAATTGCACAGAAGAAAAGTGGGAGGCCATTCATCGTGGATGGCGCGCTTCCTTCGTAGTAAGGTTTAACTGTTCTCTGTAAGAAGACACGCTAGATGAATATGACCTACGGGTCATGAATGGGGAATGAATTATTGCCTCATGGCGTTCGGAGAATAGTTCTTGATGTGCTAAAGCCTCACAGTCCACGTCTAACTGACCTTGCTTTGATGCTCTCACGAGATGAGCGGGTCACTGGGCTGAACATCTCATTAAAAGAGGTTGACCAGAATACTGAGAGTATTACTATAACACTAGAGGGAGACGATCTCAGCTATGACTCGATCAAAGAGATCCTAGAGCAAGCTGGAGCCGTGATTCACTCAATAGACCAAGTTGTTGCAGGTAGACGTTTTGTTGAAGAGGTGACTCTACAACCGGAGAACTCCTAGACATTCTACTACTGACCAGAGAGCTGATCACTCAGTTTCTTACTCTCGTCCTCAATCTTACGCCGTACAAGATTGTGGATGTCCTGTTCAAAAATACCCGGTATAATCTTTACAACATTGCAGAGTCTGTCAACAATGCTGTCAGCCAATTTAGAGTAAGAGGGAGGACTGCCAGTGACGATACCACGTACAACCACCTCACCCACGCTAGCACCAACAACAGAGTCAACAACACTCGCGATGATTCCCTGAGGGTCCATAAAGAAGGGCAAGTGAGCATTGTCATGTAGTGTCGCGAACTCTAATTTTTCGACTATACTCTCGGTGTACCACTCAAGACTTGATTCTTTCATTCTGAGCTTATTGGCGAACTCAGTTTTAGTCAGAGGATTGGGATGACTCCAGGGATGTCGTGTCACCATGTACAGTGCTGCTCCAAAGAATGGGTCAACCTCTCTGGGTACACCCTCTTTCGAAACGAATCTACGTATGAGATCGAGCGCCATGTTCTCATAACGTTCATCAATCTTGTTTTCTTTGAAGAACTCATGAGCGTCTCGAACCACCTTGACGATTATCTGTGGACTCACGGCCAAGTGTTCATCGTCAAAGTATGTGACCATTGTCTCCGCTCCAAAATCTATCAATGAACAAAGCGTCACTTAAAATGCAGAAACTGATTCGGAGTATATGACTCTTTTGCAATAGAAGATGAGGTGAGTTCTGTTCGCGCCATTGCAAGTTCTATCTTGCCCGATATATCTTCTCCAATGTCCATCGAAGGGTTCGTTGAATCTCTTCTAACCGAGTCTCGTCACCAAAGTTCTTGATAATGACCTCGTCGAGTATCTTATCGTCAGACTTGACTTCAAAGTCAAAGGCATCGTCCCACTCTATCTCACCACCCTCAACGCGAAGACGATCTTCCTGCTGGAATTTACCGAGAATGTCTTGAACGAAGAACCTTGCGAAGGCCCCACGGGTAATATTGTACACCGCATGGTCGGCCGGGACAATCCTTAGATTCTGCTCGATGACCTCAATGGTTGCTAATTCTAAGTCACCGGGTTTGTTCAAAACTACAATATTGCGAGGCTCACCAGATGCAGCTAGTGTTTCTGTGGGAGTCATCTCGGGAGTTTCCAATGCCACATCAGCAGTTGTGAAACTGCCTTTACTGATTGTTGTATCCAAGGCTTGGATGAATTCTTCAATTTGTTCAATCCGTGCTCTAAGGCGGTCCAACTCCTCACCGAGCTGTGTTCGCAACTCTAACAACGCACGAATTTCTGGATTCGACACTGTATACACCAACATATCACGCGGACACTCTGAAGTGATGTCCAACCCTATATGTTTGATTGTATTATTAGAACTCGTAGAAGATTAATTCTCTCGGTAGAAATGAGTGAAAATGGGGGCTTGCACCAAGATTTACTCATCAATTGCTGCAACTGAAATGGCAAAGTCTGGACATTCCAGCTCGCACAGTTTGCATACTTTGCATGCTTCAAGATCAATAACTCTGGGGAGAAAGAAACCACGATTGTCAACTACTTCTGATTTCTTTAGAACACCATGGGGACAGACGGAGATGCAAATGTGACAACCCTTGCACAACTTTGGGTCGATGACGATTGCCTTCGCCTTCTTAACCATTAGATGATTCTCCGAACCCTCTCGCAAGCTAATGGTGATATAATCATATGCATCTGAACGAATAAGGTGAGCATTATATATTGTCCAACCCGACTCTAGTAGTAGGTGTGTAATCATTGAAACCATTTCTAGTGTTTATGTGCTCGAAGTGCAGTAATTTCACTAATGCGCCTGCAGGTCAGAAGCGGAGAAGGTGTAGTTACTGCGGGAGTATAATTGATATCTCAAAGGCTGCTTCGGCTTTGTTTGACACACCTGAAATGGCATCGGCTGCTGTGAAGGAGTTCAATGCTTCGCGAGGAGGAGATGAGTTTGAGAGGGCGGTTGAGAGATCAAGAGAGAGAGTACTGGCACTCCTCCCAAAAGAGCGGGTGAGCGCCGAAGATATCTCAAGTAAGGATGAAACAACGAAATTACCTGGTAAGAGAAAACGGCTAATGCAACTTCTTCACAAAGAGGCAAAGTCGACTCCATGTTCTCTGGATCGATTGGAGGAACTATGCTCTAGCTATGAGTTAGATTGGAAGTGGGTCGAGGGGCAACTGGAAGGTCTTTCAAATGATGGTACCTTGATTTTCCCTAGACCTTGGTCCGTACAGCTTGTCGTGACTGATGATCTCACCAAGACCAAGGAGTTCGTAAGTAGGGATGTCACTGTTGAAATTCTTAGTCTTCTTAAAGAGTCTGAGAAAATGATGAAGATCATAGGCATCATCGAAAAGTTTGGTGAACAAGGAATCTCAGAGAGATCAGTAGAAACCTCACTTGAGAAACTCATGCAAAAAGGGGAGATCTTTGAGCCAAAACGTGGCTATGTCAGTCTGGCCTGAAATTATTCGATTAGTTGAATAGGGCTCAAGTGTATTGGGAATTGAGAATCATGCCTATTGTAGAACTCGTGGCCAAGAAGACTCTGGAGCTTAATCCAGATATCGGTCTCGATGTAGTGGATCTCATAGTTCTGCTCTGGATGTATTCTAATCCATACGATAGCAATCGTCGTCAACTTAGTTCTATGCGTAATGTCCTCAAGATGTCAGAAACCCTCCAAGTTCCAGGCGGGGGATTGGATGTTACCGACGATGAGCTCACCCAAATTGTTCTTGGCAGCCTGCAGAAGCTCAAGAGCAAAGGACTTGTCTACATAAGCTCAGCAGGGGTTCATTTTGTGAAAGGAACATTGACCGAGGCTGGAGTCGACCTTGTGAAGAGGTCGGTGAAGACACCAGTGCTCAAGCGTGTCACTGCAGAGTTCGGAGACAATCCCTAATTCTTACTATCTGAATTCGGACAAGTGACAATGTTTAAATGTAAAACAATTCCGAAACCGGACTGCTGCTCAACTGAGACAGCTGTTTCCAAACCGATGGAAGCAGTGCAGACATCTTAGTTCTGCTCGCGAGAACAGTCTGTATACGTGTGCCGGTAGGTTTGGGAGTGGTTGTGAGAGCGGAACGATGACTTTGCAGCTTACAAGGTAAGCAAGATGAAGTCCCACAGCGGAAGTGAGGCATTATGCCAACGTATGGATATTCAATCATAGGCATTGACCCGGATAGAACAGCTATAGCAAGTGGCAGGAATATGCGGGTTTCCCCGAAACAATGTAGAGAAGTCTGCAATCACATTAAGGGAATGATGCTGGACAAGGCAATCGATCTTCTTGAACAGGTGATTGAAGAAAAAGCTTGGATCCCCTATAGACGCCATAAGAAGAAGCGAGGACATCATCCTGGCATGAAGAGATGGCCCGCGGGTGGCCATCCGGTGAAGGCTTCTGAATACATACTGCAGGTCTTGAAGAATGCAGAGGCAAACGCGGATACCAAGGGCCTTGACATTGACCGTCTTAGGATTGCTCATGCTGCAACGCAACGAGGTAGAACTTACAAGAAATTCATCGAACGAGCATTCGGTCGAAGTACACCATACTATGAGAACACTTCGCATGTGGAGATAGTATTGGAAGAGGTGGGATAATTGTCGGCTGTTAAGTACTTCATTGAACAAAACACACGTAGACTGGCTATCGATGAGTTCCTAGCTAGTGAGCTTAATGCTGCTGGATATGGTGGTGTTGAGATACGAAAGATGCCCATGAAGACCGAGGTTGTGATTCATGCCTCTAGACCAGGTGTAGTGATTGGTCGTCGTGGTGCAAAGATCAGGGAACTGACTTACATTCTTGAGAATGAATTTGGAATAGAGAACGTCCAACTAGAGGTGAGTGAGATTGAGAATCCTTGGTTGGATGCAGCTGTTATGGCGTCAAGACTAGCTAGACAATTAGAGAGAGGTGTTCGTTTCCGCAGAATGGCCTATTGGATTCTGAGAAGAGTGATGAGAGCAGGAGCTGTGGGCTGCGAGATAATAGTGAAAGGCAAACTTTCGAGCAGAAGAGCCCGATATCAGAAATTCAAGCAAGGAACAATCGCAAAGACTGGTGAACCCGCTGATGTCTTTGTAGATCATGCAAATGACCTGGCTGTCCTGAAACCAGGTGTCATAGGTATAACAGTGCGCATCATGAGACCGGATGCCAAGCTTCCAGGTGTAGTTTCCATCAAGACACCAAAGCCAAGGAAGAAGGAAGAAATAGAGCTCGTCAAGAGGCCGGAAGAAGAAACTATTGAAGAAGTGAAGGTCGTTGAGGATGCACTCGAGGGTATCACTGACATTGATGAACTCCGTGAACTCGAAGAGCTTGATGGACTTGAACTAGTAGAGGAGCCTCTTGAGGTGGAGGAGGAAGCTCCACCAGAACCGGAGAAGGAAGAGGTAACAGAGAAGGAAAAGCCGAAGGATAATGATGAACCTGAAGAGTCGGCTGAAGATGCTATAATTGATGATCTCAAGGAGTTAGATTCCTTGGAAGAGGGAGGTGCTGAGTAATGCCAGGACTCAATGCCAAGGAAATCAGAAAGCTCACTCCAGCAGAGCGCCAAAAGAAGCTAGAGGAGTTGTATAACGAGATGTCCACAATCAGAATTGAATCGGCTACTGGTGGTGGTACTGAGAACCCGTATAGAATTCGAAACGTGAGGAAAGCGATTGCAAGAATCCTTACTATTCAACATGAAGAGGAGATGGAGGAATCAGAATGAGAATCACTCCTCAGAATATCGTCAAGCATGAGCTTGTGGGTCTCTCGACACATGTTGTTGAATCCAAGGACCCTAATCATGTTTGCAGAAGTGGAGTCATTCAAAGCGAGTCCAAAGAAATGATTCAGATTGGCACAGAGAGTGGACCAATATCAATTCCTAAAGGAATCTGTGTCTTTGAGATGACTCTCCCTGATGACACAGTGGTCCGAATCGATGGAAGATTGCTCAGAGGAAGACCAGAAGACAGGATGAAGAAGCGTTTCAATAGGAGCTGGTGATTATGGCTGGAGCGAAGAGTAAAGTCCGTAATATAGGCATTCCAAACATAGAACCTCCTGAGAAGACCTGTGATGACACAAATTGTCCGTTTCATGGTAGCCTCTCAATAAGGGGGCGTGTCATGGAGGGAGTCGTCACTAGTACCAAGATGTACAAGACGATTGCCTTTCAGACTGACTATCTCAGTCTAATCAAGAAGTACGCGCGATACGAACGTCGTAGATCAAGAAAGCTGGCGCATCTACCTCCATGTATCGAGGCGAATGTGGGTGACACAATCAAGGTAGTAGAATGCCGCCCGCTTAGCAAGAATGTTTCTCGCGTGGTTGTGGCGGTCACACCTACAGAGGAAGGAACAAAGGAGGAGTAGTTCGTGTCAAGGAAAGTTGGAAGAGGAATTAGAAAATTCATCCCTCGAATTGCGAGAGGGCTCCCGATTGGTGCTAAGGTCTTGTGTGCTGACAACTCAGGGGCTAAAGAGCTCAAGGTAATCACTGTCTTTGGATACAAAGGCAAACTGAGAAAGCTTGGAAAGGCTGGAGTTGGTGATATGGTCAATGTTTCAGTCACAAAAGGTAAGCAAGAACTTCGCAAGCAGGTGCTTCAAGCAGTAATTGTACGACAGAGAAAACCATTCAGAAGACCTGATGGAACTTGGATGCAGTTTGAGGATAACGCAGCAGTCCTGGTAAAACCAGGCGGTGAACCGCAGGGCTCTGAATTAAGAGGACCGATGGCACGGGAAGTCACTTTGAAGTGGCCTAGGGTTGCCGCTATTGCGTCTAAAATTGTGTGAGGATGTGTATTATGGTAAAGAAGCCAATCTCAAAATCACCAAGGAAGCAACGTCGACGAGTGAGCAATGCGGCGCTTCATGAACGCAAGAACTTGCTCAAATGCAGACTGGACGAGTTCCTTCAGGAAGAATATGGTCTGCGTTCACTCGTGATTAAGAAGGGAGATCTTGTCAGAATCATGAGAGGGCAATTTCGTGATACAGAGGGCAAGGTCACAAATGTCAGCTACAAGAAGGGACTAGTCTATCTTGACAATACTACGATAACCAAAGCAGATGGAAAGGAAGCTACAGTCCCAATTCATCCGTCAAACCTCATGCTAGTGAAACTAGAACTGGATGATGAGAGGAAAGCCCTCATAGAAAGCAAAGTAATGCAAGTCACGGAGAGTAGTGAATAATGGCAAGAAGAGGTCAAAAGAAACACCTGAAACGTCTGCCCGCACCAAGACACTGGCCAATCAAGAGGAAGGAGGCCAAGTTCACCACGCGGGTGATACCTGGTCCACATCCAAAAGAACACAGTCTCACACTTGCCGTGCTTCTAAGAGAAGTCCTCGGGTATGCAGAAAATATGCGTGAAGTGAAAGCAATACTCTCTAGTGGTCAAGTTAAGGTTGATGGCGTGATTCGAAAGGATGGTCGATTCCCAGTTGGACTCATGGATGTAGTGGAAGTATCAACCTCGGGAGATCGTTTTAGACTCCTTCCAAAATTAAAGGGAGGTTTGAAGCTAGTCAGCATTGATGATACAGAAGCAACATACAAGCTGTGTCGAATCGAAACCAAAACAATGATGAAAGGCGGTAAAGTCCAGCTAGGTCTTCATGATGGAAGGACACTGTTGCTTCCAGAGGGCAAGGCATCTTCGGATTACAGAACACTTGACACCCTAAAGGTTGGTATTCCCAAGCAGAAACTCATGAAGACCTTCAATCTCGCAATAGGAGCATACGCCATAGTTTCACGCGGTAAGAACGTAGGAATTGAGGGTAAAATACTGGAGATTGAGAAACGGCTTGGAACACATGCCAGTACGGTTACACTGCAGGACCCCGAAGGTAACAGGTTCCAGACAGCACTTGATTATGTCTTTGTCGTTGGCAAGACGAAATCAGAGGTCACTCTAGATGCCAGAGGAGGTAGTGATGAGTGAGCGTAGAGAATGAGCAAGTCTTCGTTGAGGATTGGAAAGCATATCCAATGAGAGAGCCATACATCGCCAAGGTTGTCATAGACATCTGCACAGGTGGTGGTGAACCTCTCAACAGAGCGGCAACCATTCTTGAACAATTGACTGGACAAACTCCAACTCAATCAAAAGCACGTCAAACAGTTCGTGACTTTGGTATACGTAGAAAAGAGCCAATTGCAGTTCGAGTCACTCTTAGGCACAAGAGGGCTGAGGAGTTTCTTGCTAGAGCCCTAAAGGCAAAAGATGATGTTTTGCTTACTAAGAACTGGGACCTTGATGGTAACTTCGCATTTGGTATTGCAGAACATATTGACATTCCTGATGTGAAATATGATCCTGAACTGGGAATTCAAGGTATGAACATCACGGTATGTATCGAACGACCTGGCTTCAGAGTGAAGCGCAGACGAAGAAAGAAGACGAAGGTTCCATACAGGCATCGCCTGACTCCAGAAGAGAGTATGGTATTCGTCAAGAACAAGTTCGGAATCGAGATTCTCGAGAAGGAACGTGAGCGGACATATCTGTTCTGAGGCGAGCAAAGATGAGTGCAAAGAAAGAACGGACTAAGCAACGAAAGAGAATGGGCAAAGGCAGTAGAACATGTGTCCGCTGTGGTACTCATCAAGCCATAATTAGATCATATGGCCTGAACATGTGCCGACGTTGCTTTAGAGAAACAGCGGAGAAGCTTGGTTTCCGCAAGTATGAGTAAGGAGGCGTAACGGAAAATGACACTACTAGACCCATTGGCTGATGCGATGTCTAACATCTATAATAGTGAGTTAGTGGGCAAACCTGAGGTTGTAATTGCCCCAGCATCACGCCTGATTGAGAAGGTATTGCAGGTAATGCAATCAAAAGGGTACATCGGAGAGTTTGAACGGATTGATGATGGAAAAGCGGGAAGATTCCGCATACAACTCATGGGTCGTACAAACAAATGTGGTGTAATCAAACCAAGATTCCCTGTTCGACGAGATGGATTCGAGAAATTTGAGAAACGTTTCTTACCAGCCTACAACTATGGCATTCTGATTGTCACAACACCAGAAGGTGTGATGACACACCAAGATGCCAAAACACGTGGGATTGGTGGGAGATTACTAGCATATGTGTATTGAGGAGATCTGACAAATGACTGAAGAAGTACTCTATGAACAACGGATCGAGATACCTAGTGAATGTCAGGTTTCCCTAGAAGACAAGACGGTCACAGTCAATGGTCCAAAGGGTTCATTGGAACGGTCTTTCCCAGAGCCCCAGACAAAGATCAAAATAGAAGGCAATGAGTTGGTTGTGACGACTCATATCAATAGGAAAAAGACCAGAGCTCTTGTTGGAACAGTCGTAGCACATGTCCGTAACATGCTCATTGGTGTACAGCATGGCTATGAATATGAGATGAAGATTGTGTTCAGTCACTTTCCGATTACTGTGGATATACAAGAGAAGACCGTGATTATAAAGAACTTCATCGGAGAGCGTGGTGTTAGAACAGCCCGCCTGATTGGCGACGTCCAAGTAAGGACTACCGAAGATGAAGTCTTCATCAGTGGAATCGATATTGAACATGTATCACAAAGTGCGGCCAATATCCAACAAGCTTGCAAGATCCGTGACAAAGACCGTAGAGTGTTCCTTGATGGAATCTATGTCATTAGGAAGAGGAAAGGCGAGGAAACTAAGGCAATAGTATAGGAGAGAGAATAAAATGTCAAAGAAACCAAAACTGAGCGACATCCCAGGAGTTGGACAAGCAATGGAGGATAAGCTCCGTGATGCTGGTATTAAGACAGTCCTTAGTTTATCCAAGATGGATCCGAAGAAACTCGCTGAAAAAGTAGAGGGCGTTGGAGAGTCTAGCGCTAAGAGTTTCATTTCAGAAGCGAAGAAACTCCTTCCAAAGGATAAACCAAAACCTAAGAAGAAAGCTGATGAGAAACCAAAAAAGAAGAAAGAGGAGCCAAAAGCTGAGAAGCCAAAAACAAAGAAGGCCAAGCCGAAAAAGAAACCAAAGAAGGCTCCTGCAAAGAAAAAGAAGCCAAAGGTCGAGGTACCACTCAGAGTACAGAGGACAGACCAGCGACTTCTGAGGATTGCTAAGCAGAAAAAGGAACACAAACCTAAGTTCCGCCATGAGCAAGCTCACAGGTGGATTCGTGTGAATGATTCTTGGCGAAAAGTCAGAGGAATCGATAGCGCAACTCGGGAGAAGAGGAAGGGAAGGATTGCCATGGTTTCTTCTGGATATCGCACACCGAAAGCTGTGAGGGATCTACATCCATCATTGTATGTGGAAGTCAGAGTTCACAGAGCATCGGAGTTAGAAGAACTAGATCCAGAGGTGCATGCAGTTCGAATTGCATCCACTGTGGGATTCAGAAAAAGACAAGAAATCATGGCTGCGGCAGATGCGAAACTTCTGAGAGTTCTCAACCCAGGACGGGGCGAAGAAATTGAAGAGGAAGACCTCTTCACAGATCTTGACTTGGAGGTGGATTAGGGATGAAACTCACCACTCAAAAAAGACTTGCTGCAGATGTTATGAAATGTGGTCAGAGTCGTGTCTGGATGGACCCTGAATTCGAGGATGAGATTAGTCTAGCCATTACTAGGGATGATATTCGACGATTGGTCGATGAAGGTGCAATTCAGAGAAAACCAATCCTTGGTGTTAGTAGAAGCCGTGCCCGATATAATCTTCGCCAGAAGCGAAAAGGTCAGAGATCTGGACCAGGGAGAAAGAAAGGAAAAGCAACATCCAAGCTGAGCAGCAAGGACAGGTGGATGATGAAGATTCGACCCATGCGGAAAGAGCTACGTAAACTTCGAAACGAAGGGAAGATTACTCCTCGGGTCTATAGAGAACTGTATCTGAAAGCAAAGGGGAATGCATTCCGTAACACTGCACACCTTAGAACCTACATATCAGAACGGAGGCTGTCCAAGTAATGGCACAGGGACCAACATTCAGAGTCAAGTTTCGACGAAGAAGAGAAGGAAAGACAAACTATTATCGTCGTAGACGATTGCTGCTCTCAAAAATTCCAAGACTCGTAGTAAGAAAGACAAACACCAACACAATAGTCCAAATAGTCAACGCTAGTGTTGTGGGTGATACTACAGTAGCTTCTGCCATCTCAAAGGAACTTGGAAATCATGGTTGGGCAGCTGGAACTGGCAACATTCCAGCAGCATATCTTACAGGTTTCTTAGCTGGTTTGAGGGCAAAGAGTCGTGGTGTGAAAAAAGCCATTCTTGATGTGGGGCTAAACCCGCCAGTCAAGGGTTCTAGGATATATGCAGCATTGAAAGGCGCAATCGATGCAGGTCTCGATGTTCCTCATGAACAGGATGTTCTTCCTGATGAATCAAGGATAACAGGTGAGCACATAGTGGAGTCCTATAATCACTTTGGCAACAAATCGAACATGTTCAGCCAGTTGGGACAGAAGAAGACGACCATAACGACCATTCCAAACAAGGTCAAGAAAGTCAAGAAAGCTCTTGAAGATATTCCTGCTGCTCAACTGAAGAAACCAACAAAACGGAAGGCACCTACAAAGAAGAGAGCAGCTGTGAAACCGAAAGAAAAACCAAAGAAAGAGAAACCCTCTGTCAAGCCTCCACGAGCTGTACCTCATAAGCCAAAACCAAAGAAACTGATTGCCAAGGGCAGAGGTAAGAAGGGGAGGAAAGGGAAAAAGTAGGGGATGATATGTGATGAGTAGACAGAGACGGAGAAGACAACCTCGTGCAGAAATCAACCCTCTGGATGATTGGGTTCCTAAGACGAAACTAGGTAGACTGGTGAAAGAAGGTCATATCAACTCAATCGATGAGATAATGCGGAACAACTACAGAATCAGAGAACCTGAGATTGTCGATGCACTGTTTCCAGAGCTTCGGCAGGAAGTCGTGGATGTGACACTTGTACAACGACAATCTGATAGTGGTCAACAGAAGAGTTTCAGAATAACAGTTATTGTTGGCAATGGTGAAGGCGTTCTAGGAATCGGAGTTGGAAAAGCTCCAGAGTTTGTTCCTGCTGTACGTGCAGCCGAGGCAAGAGCTAAGTTGAATATCACAATGTTCCGAAGAGGTTGCGGTTCTTGGGAATGCAGATGTCATGATCCACATAGTATCCCATTCCAGGTGAAAGGGGCTTCAGGTTCAGTGTCTGTAACTCTTAGACCAGCGCCCAAGGGAACGGGTCTTGTCACAGCAGATGTTGGAAAGATTGTCCTGAGAATTGCAGGATTGCATGATGTCTGGTCGATTACAAAGGGAAGATCTCGAACATCATCCAATTTCGCCAAAGCCTTTGTAAATGCATTAACTCAAACGTACAAAATGCTTCCACCCCAAGAGTGGGGCGCAACAGGAGTTGCTGAGATATGAGTGAGGTAGATAAGATCGTACTCGCAATTCGTGTAAGGGGTCAAGTCAGAGTAAGACCTCAGATTGATGACACACTGGACAAGCTTCTACTTGGGCGACTCCATCAGGCAAGGATACTGAAGGTCACTCCAAGTTTACAAGGTATGATTACAAAAGCAAAGGACTACATCACTTGGGGGGAGGTTTCCGAGGAAGTAGTCGAGAAGCTTCTTTCAAAGAGAGGGCGATTGCCTGGAAATAACAGACTGACGGACAGTTATGTGAAGAAGAACTCGAAGTACAGTAGCATAAAAGCCCTTGCCAAGGCAATTGCTTCTGGGAAAGCAGCTATCAAAGATGTTGAAGGCCTGAAACCAATATTCAGGTTGACTCCACCCAGTAAAGGGTTCAAGGGGAAGAAGAGCCTTGGTCTCGGAATGGGAGGTATAACTGGGTATCGAGGGGAAGACATTAACAGTCTTGCCCTACGAATGATATGAGGTGATGAAATGTCGTGGGACGACCGAGATGATGAAACACGGAGAAGAATCCGACGCTGGTTTGGTGATTTCCTCCCGGAGGACCTATTCCGTCAGATCGAAGAGATGATGAACAGAATGATGAGTGAGATGAATGAAGGAACGCTATTTGATAGCAAAGCCTTTGAAGAAATGCTCAGAGACCCTGAAGGGACAAACCCCTTTGTGTTCGGATTCTCCATGAAAGTCGGACCTGATGGTAAGCCTATCATCCAGAGATTTGGGAATCCACCAGTAGATTATGGTGCTGAATTGGCTCCAAGTCTGGAACCTCTAGTAGATATTGTCGAGGAGGATGGTGAGATAATAGTTGTCGCAGAGTTACCGGGCGTAGAGAAGGACGAAATCAAGGTTCGAATCAAGGGAACAACTCTGACTATTCATGTAGATAATCCCAACAGACCATATCACAAGGACATTGAGCTTCCTTCAAGAGTACAGAAGGAGGATGCGAAATCAGCGATTCGAAACGGCGTACTTGAAGTACGACTCAAAAAGGCATAGACTGGAGTGTTTGGAATGCAGAAACGACAATCAAAGAAAATCACTAAGATGAGAGGACGCCGAGCTGCCGGGTATGGCTTCAGTGCAGGTCATAGAGCTTCTGGCCAGAGAGGTGGCAAGGGAATGGCAGGGTCAAAGAAACATCACTACATCAAGGTTATGCAAGAGAACCCAAGATATTTCGGAAAGTGGGGCTTTAAGAGACCTCAGAAGGTCATTGAAGACCTCGTTGTCATCAATATTGGAAACATCGATGAAGCGGCTGATAGGCTTGTTGAACAGGGTACTGCCAAGAAGACTGGCAAGAGTTACGAAATTGACATTTCCAAACTTGGAATTGATAGAATTCTGGGTTCAGGAAAAGTTACTAGAAAGTTGAATCTCGTAGGCGTGAAAGCAATCACTCCAAGAGCTAGAGAGAAAGTTACTGGTGCTGGAGGTACTATTGACCTTCCTGTGGAATAGACCATCTGGAAGAAACCATTAGCTTTAAAGGTAGAGTCAAGTTGGACCCCAAAAAACACCTGCAGGAGGCAAATGTGAATGACCAGCAGATTCCTCAAAGCATTATCCCCTTTCGTCAGGATAATGCCTGAAGTCAAAACACCTGACAGAGAGGTTTCGTTCCGTGAGAAGTTCGTCTGGACTGCACTCATACTCATCATTTTCCTCATTATGTCTCACATGCCGCTCTATGGTGTGGACAAGGGAGTAGGAACAGATTATCTCTGGGCAATGCGAGTTATTCTTGCTAGCACTCGTGGTACCTTGATGGAGCTTGGAATTGGTCCCATTGTCACTGCAGGTCTGGTCATGCAACTACTTTCGGGCTCAAAAATCATCGATGTAGACTTTGGAGACCCAGAAGATAGGGCTCTGTTCACCGGAGGTCAGAAAGTCATCGCTATGTTCATGACCGCATTTCAGGCCATCGCCTACATCATGGGACAGGCTTATGGCGCACTAAGCCCAACGAACGCCGTCTTCGTCTTCGCACAGTTGTTCACATCTGGGATTATAGTCATCCTAATGGATGAGCTTGTGCAGAAAGGATGGGGTCTCGGTTCTGGTGTATCGCTCTTCATCATGACCAATGTTGCAGGTCAGGTTATATACAACTCCCTAAACTTCATCGACACTGAAGCTGCAGCCCCGCCAGGTTACGTACCAGTGGGAGATTCAACTGGCACCAACCTTCCCAAAGGAATCATCGCTGCATTGTTTGGGAATCTACTAAGATGGTTTGGAATTGGTACTACACAAGGCCCTACAGTTGAACTGGGTTGGTTCTTAGTCAGGAATGGCTATGATCCGAGTGTCCTATCTCTATCAGTCACTTTCATCATCTTCCTTGCAGTCATCTGGATGGAGTCTGTTAGAGTTGAGATTCCATTGCAATATGCAAAGTATCGAGGTATGAGAGCCCGATACCCAATCAAACTCCTCTATACTTCAAACATACCTGTCATTCTTGCCCAAGCATTATACGCAAATATTCTATTCTTTGGGCAGATACTCTGGGGAGCTTTTAATTCGGAGAACAACAATCCGTTTCTGAACTGGATAGGTACGTTCCATAGGGAGGAATCAACAGGTCGTATGGTGGCGGATTCAGGGTTGGCCAAATACATTACGCCACCGCAAGGTATATTCCGCCTCATAGAAGAGGGAATGGAAGGATGGGTGCACATCTTCATCTATGCCGCACTCATGATTCTCCTTTGTTGGGGCTTCAGTAAAATCTGGGTCGACATATCGGGTATTGCACCAAGAGATGTTTCACGACAACTACTCAACTCAGGCTATATCGTACCAGGTTTCCGGACCAGTGAGAAGGTCCTTGAGCGTCTACTTGAGCGTTACATCCCAATAGTTGCTGGTCTTGGTGGGTTATTGATCGGAATACTCGCTGCAGCTGCGGACATTATGGGAGCGCTTGCTAGTGGTACAGGTATCTTGCTCATGGTGTCAATCATCAAGCAGTACTATGAACAGATAGCAAAAGAACAGCTTGCAGGAATGGGTGGTGAAGGAGTCGCGGGACTCCTAGGGATTATCTAGAGAATGAACTGAAGGGGTTATAGTCCCCCTTCAGATTCTTTTTCATCCCAAGCCAATTATGCCCAACACTAGGAATCCAATAACTGCATATAATAAGAGATAGACAATAAGAGTCGGATCCCAAGGAGTTTCTGTCGGCTCAGTGGTGGTTGTTGGGGAAGATGAGAACGAATCCGAGAAGGCGTGGACTGGTTCATAGATAGGCAAAAGTTACACGGTCTCTAGGACCTCAGGCTTGTGAGGGGTAGCGACAAGAGTCAGAAGCAATGGGTCAATTTTGTGGCGTGCAAGACCTCGAAACGAATGCTCTCATAGAGTAGTTACACTCAAACTGATTGTACAGAAGGAATTATAACAGGTCCATCCAACCCAGCGCCTAATCTTCAGAAACGGTGAATCAACCATGGCTGAGTCGCGAAATGTCGTGATTGTGACAGGCGTACCAGGAGTCGGAAAAACCACTGTAATCAACACGGCTATTGAACAGGTTAAAGAGAGGTCTGGCGAGGATGTTCTCATTCTGACCATAGGGACTGAGATGTTTGAGGTCGCTTCGAAAGCAGGTCACGTGAAGGATCGTGATGAGCTGCGGAAACTACCCACTGCAATCCAGAGAGAGGTCCAAAGAAAAGCCAGTGAAGTTATTGCTGAGAAAGCCACGGGTAAGACCATTGTAGACACTCATACCCTCATTCAGACCCAGAATGGATTCTTGATAGGACTTCCGGAGTGGGTTGTGACAGCGATTAATCCAAAGACGGTTGTCTTAGTCGAAGCAGACTCAGACAAGATTGCTAGCCGGCGGACTGGAGATGAAACCCGAGCTCGAGACGCTCAAGCTATTGCAGAAATCCAAATGCATCAAGAGATGTGCAGAGCTGCTGCAGTAGCAGTTGGTACAATTACTGGAGCAACCGTCAGAATAATCAGGAACCGTGAGGGTCTTGTAGAAGAGGCAGCTTCAGAGCTCGCAGACACATTAATGGAGTAGAGTGACATGCAGGACCTTTGGGGAAGTTTCATGGCCTGGTTTGCAGCAACATTTGCTTTTTTTAAAACACCACCATATGCTGCGTTCTTTATCATGTTCGTATCAATGAGCATATCCACTATCAGTAACCTAGCAATGAAGCGATTCACTGACATGCGCAGATTGAATCGATATCAACTGGAGATTAAACAGTTCCGAGAGATGGAACAAAAGGCGCAAAAGACTCAGAATGAAAAGCTTCTGAAGAAGGTAAAGAGAAGAAAGTCATACATTGAGAGAATCCAGAGAGAACAGATGAGTGCAAGATGCAAGCCTTCATTGATGTTCTTAATACCATTCATTATCCTATTCACAGTACTTAGAGGATTCTATAGCACTGGCGGAGTAGATGATATTGTAGCTGTTCTCCCCTTCAACATTCAGAAAGTCTTACCATTCCTCGTTGGATTAGCAGGACGACCTGTAGCTGCTGGTTTTGGTCTGAGCTTCTACGCATTCTATTTTCTGGTTGGATTGGGTTTGTCAAGCATACTCCAACGAATGATGGGTACGCAGGTAATGACAACATAGAGTCAGTATCACTGGAAACCACGGGACATACACACTTCATATGATAGTGAACTGACCAAATTAGTTGGTCATGCCATTTATTAGAAAGTAGGCTAATTCTCCAAGTTCCAAAAGGAGAGTACTTCATGTCATCTGAATCATTTGTCATACAAACTGAAGGCCTTGGGAAGACCTACGGTGAAGTCAATGCATTAAACAGTCTTGACCTAAAGGTTCCAAGAAACTCAATTTTCGCTTTCCTAGGTCCAAATGGTGCAGGAAAAACAACGACAATAAAATTGCTTCTTGGACTTGCAAAACCTACCATGGGGTCTGCAACTGTCCTAGGACGAAACATTGTTAATGATAATGATGAGATCAGAAGAAATGTGGGATATCTTGCGCAACAGCCCAAGTTCTACAAGGAACTTTCAGCAAGAGAAACCCTGCGTTTCGCAGCCAGTTTGTTCTTCAAAGGGCCAAAAGATATGATTGAGGAACGAATAGAATATTTACTGGGCGTTGTAGGTCTCGAAGACAAGTCAGACCGACCGATAGAAGGTTATTCAGGGGGAGAGATACAACGACTTGGAATTGCTCAAGCACAGATGAACTTCCCAGAACTACTAATTCTGGACGAACCTGCGGCAGGTTTGGACCCAGAGGGAAGAGAACAAGTCCTGAAGATTATGGAATCTCTCAGGCATGAGTCAACAATCTTCTATAGCACACACATACTTGATGATGTCCAACGAGTAAGTGACAGAGTCGCTATATTGAACAAAGGTAATCTCATAGCACAAGCGCCTATTGAGGAGTTACTTGTAGGTAGTGAAGGAGTCGCATATACACTTGTGCTTGAGGGAGATACTAAGAAGGCATACTCTGCCCTCTCCTCCGAAAATTGGGTTTCATCAATCGCAGAGAGAAAGGAAAAAGAACAGACACATTGGATAGTCACTGTGGAGGACACATCAGTTGCGAAAAAGCAACTTCTGAGGACAGTGCTACGCGATGACGGTGTCGATGTTGTCGATTTTGGTCTGAAGCAGTATGAGCTCGAAGAGATCTTCATGAGATTGGTAGAGGAGGATGATACCAATGTCTAATAGGAATTCTTTCGAACCTGTTACAGAAACTGGCTGGAGAATGGGTTTTGGATCTTTGTTCAAGAAAGAAATGAAAACCTGGTTTGGTACAGATGCCTGGTGGCAACAAGCGGGTCTCTGGTCACTGATTCTTGTGTTGTTTGGTACAGCTACTATTCAAGACCCTGAGGCTGGGGTCTTTATCTTCTATTTTATGGCAATGATTTTTCCAGGAATTGCAGTTATTATCATCTCACAAGAGCGAATTCTTGAAGAAAAACGGTCGGGATCGGCTGCGTGGGTTCTCTCTAAGCCTGTGTCACGGACTGCTTTCATAATCTCAAAACTAATCCCCTCAGCGCTCGGGTTCTGTCTTTCGATGATACTTATTCCGGGTTTATTGTTCTATGTAGTAGCATTTTCATTGGGTGCTGCATTGCAATTTGGTACATTCATGCTTACCCTAATTCCGTTGATGCTATGGCAGCTCTTCCTTTCATGGCTGACTATGTGTTTAGCAACTTTCTTTGAGAAAGAGGGACCAGTGATGGCGGTACCATTTCCGTTTCTTTTCATCGGTCCAACTCTTGCCCAAAACCCCATTTACGGCCCATATGGACCATGGGGCCTCTTGATGAACTCAATTAGCCTGATAAATGGTGAAACTTATCCAGTCTATCCGATTGTAATCACAGTTGTCATACTACTTGTACTGGCAAGCATTACAGTGGTTCGGTTTCAAAGACATGAGTTTTGAAAATGGAAGTGTGTCGCAGAAAATCTCCCCCGCACCGCTTTGCTTAAAAGGACAGAGAAGTGGATGCCCAAAGAGATACTAAGGTGTCAAAATATGCCACGACCAGGAATGCTTACCAGATCAAGAGCGAGTCGAATTGTGAGGACCCCAGGTAACAGGAGAGTCGTACACAGACAGAAATTCTACAAGGCAGAAGGAACCTGTGCTGTCACAGGCTCAAGGATGCAACTACCAAGAGAGTCCAAATTTGGTTTTAGAAGGAACGCGAGTCGTTCATCTAAACGTCCAAATCGACCTTATGGTGGGGTAATTACATCAAAAGCACTACGTCGTGGTATCATCAAAGCATCTCGAGACTAATGCCATGAAACGCGTTATCACCGTGGGAGGACTCCACG
>JBHLOX010000201.1:0-3983 GCA_048940045.1 Promethearchaeota archaeon | reverse complement strand
GGACCATGGGGCTCAATCAATATCCTGTTAGTTGAAGGGTCCAAATTAGAGAAGACTCTGTTTCCCATTTTTCTATCCATTATATGTACAGACTCAACATTGACTCCCCGTGAATCACTACAGTCTTCTGTCGAGCGGTATGCAATATACTCGTACGTATGATCTTCAGAGAGCATGTTCGCGACTGATGACAATGCTCCAATGAGACCACGTTCATTACCACCTGCATAGTGAGCTATGTTATTGGTCTTGATTACTCTTTGAGCCAACTGAATTGGTACTACACGCCATAGTGCTAGCCTAGAGAGGTCCTTTACCTGTCTTGGCACATCCCCTTCAAGAAAGACCACACCCGGGTTTGTGTTTGGATATTCTTTGTCTACATAGTCATGAATGAGGTCCTTGACCATTTGAGCTAGAGATTCGATGCTATTGTCTTCTATAAGGAAACGCAGAGCAACAGCTCCATTTCCTCTAGTCCTGTAGGGAATCCCAGGATTAAGACGAATCAGATTCGGATAGTCAATCCACTCTACATCCCACCTTCCAAGCTTCTCTACCACTAAGCTTGAGAAGTGTGTGGTACAACCACCCTCTGGACTATCGATGTCATCCATCCCAATCTGAACTAGTTTTTTGCTCATTCTCCACTCTTCCGACAGTTGTCACAAAATGTGGACTCGTTGATCCTTATCCCGTGATCCTCGCAAACCAGTTTGCCGCACTTGTTGCATGCTCGAGAAGCCAAGAACTCACCACATATCTGACATCTTGACTCCAGACAGTTGATGCAAATCTCATCAGGTGTGACTCGACATGTATCACATATACTCGAATTGCACAATTTACACGAGCTGAGTTTCTCATCTTCTTTGTTGCAAATCTCACAGGAGTTACCAGGCTCATAGAGCATCATGAAGTTCCTCTATCAGATGGCATATGGTAACACAGAAATCCTTTGCCTTTTGACTGAAGTCTGACGGTGAAACAATCCTTGACTGAAGTTCGTGACATCATTATCTATCATGCAGACCAGTGTGACCCCAAGAAATGCACTGGAACTAGACTAGGTAGGATGAACAAAGCCAAGATAGTCAGAAACATGCGACTTATACCACGAGGATCTGTAGTTCTTAACCCTGTTTCGGAGGTTGCATTTTCACCTGCTGATAAGGACAGCATCATAAAGTCCAGTCTTGTGGCACTTGATTGTTCATGGAAACAGGCCGAGAAGATATTTGCCGTTTCAAAAGCAGGCGTACAGAGGTCTCTGCCATATCTTCTTGCTGCAAATCCAATCAACACATACAAACCGATAAAGCTCTCCACAGCCGAGGCGTTAGCCGCCGCTCTATACATAATTGGAATGCCTGACAAAGCAGATGATGTGTTGTCTGTATTCAAGTGGGGTCAATCATTCATCACCCTAAACCGTGAATGGCTTGATGCCTATTCGGAGTGTAGTACAAGTGCTGAGGTGGTGCAAGTGCAAAAGGAAATCATGGAGGAGCACACTCGAGAGAAGTGAAAAGGTGGGTGGCTCTGGTCCAAAGAGTAACCCCAATTCTGTTCCACATCAGAATGTTGCCATTCTGAAGTCTTGCGACATCAAACTAAGCTTCCTACCCTACACCTCAGGTCGACACATCGCAGGTGTATGCTTGGAATTGCTACCCAGTGATGGGCCGTTTCAACCGGTCCAAACTGATCCTCAACAGATTAGGCTTCTGTATCATTGTCATATCCAGCTTGGGGGTGTCGTTTCTGTTCCCAGAGCGAGGCTCTCGCCTCCCTGCTCTAGCAGGACTGGTGTCGACATGCAGTCGGGAGTTTCCTCAGCTCTCTCCCCGAGGGGTGAGTACCGTCAGTCGCGCTTTTGCTCCAGAGCCTATCCTTACTAGACTTTTGTGGATAAAAAGATGGCTAAGGGGAATACTTCAAGCTCATTCCTGCTGTTTCTTCTTCCACATTGATGGATACCGTCCTCGCTCCATCAATACTCTGTCGGTCACAGCTACAATTCCACTCTTTGCCTTCGCAATCCTATCACTAATATCCGCACATTTTGCAATGGCAATAGCTTCCCCTTTTATTGTCTTCAGAACCACCATGTCGTCTTTCTTCATACCGCTACTCAGACTCACAACACCACTGGCTGCGAGATTTGCTCCATGACAGATTGCATCAACAGCAGAATCACGAACATTGATGACGGGAAGATGTCCAAGACCAAACTCTATTGGGCGGAGGTATTTCCTTAGCTCCTTTTCATCTCCCTCCTCTTTCCAAAAAACATAGGCGTCTTTCAAGTCATATAATGAGCACATATGTTCGTCTTCTTTGAATGCCCCAACGCGAGTCCGTCGAAGTTCTCTCATGTGTCCCCCAACACCTATGGCTTCACCAATGTCAAAGCATAGCTTTCGGATATAGGTCCCTGCTTGACAGCCAACCATGAAGAGAACCAAACGTCCTTTGATTTCTAGAATGTTGTTGTAGTAGATCTCTCTTACTCGAAGAACTCTCTTCACAGAAGATCTTAGAGGTGGCTTTTGGTACAACTTACCCACGAACTCACTAATTACCCTTTGAATATCATCTTCAGGAACCTTACTGTGCAGTTCTAGAACACATGCGTATTCCTTACCAGCTGGAATCAATGCCTGCATTGCCTTCGTAGCATTTCCAATCCCTGTTGGTAAGATTCCAGTGACAGCTGGATCCAAGGTACCACCATGCCCAACACGGTCTACTTCGAGTATCTTCCTGACCCAGGTAACAACCTCGTGACTAGTTGGTCCTGATGGTTTGTCTAACACAATTACTCCATTATCCAGAAGGTATTCAATCGGTAGATTGTCCAGAGATTGATATCCATAAACGGGATTGGTACTGTCAGATGACTTCAATATCAATTCACGAGGTTGATCTGCAGGCAACATGCCCGGCATCTGACTATCACTCCTGACTGGAATCTTTGGACCTACAGTTCCAGCCTGATTTTTGTTCTGAATTTTTCGGTCAGACCTGCCTCCTCAATAGCCTTCTCAACTGCTGCATCATCTGCATCTGCAGCAATTGGGAGGATTGTTTCGAGAGGTTCTAGATGCCTTGTGTTGCAGCTACGCCGCCTCACACCACTGAGGTGTTTGGGACCGGTAACAACAACGTAGCTATCATCCTTCAATTCAACCACTACACAAAGACATCCAGTTTCACGGCCCATAGTCTTCACACATACTCTTCCAGTTTCATAGAGACCCATTTTCAATACACCTCACCTTGTCCTTGGTCCGCATCAGAGTCACCTCATAGCATCATCCCTATGGACTGGGAGAATATGTCGCCGACTCTTGATGACAATATGAGCCTTACGCTTGATACTAAAACTCAATCAATCAGTTGATTTACCAAAGAACTCCTCAATAGCAGTGAAAACAATGGCGATTACCTCTTCGAGATCATACTTGTCTGTGTTTATGATGAGGTCATAGACAGAGTGATCAGACACATCCACTCCATAGTACTCGATGTATCTCGCTTTCTCACTACCTTCGCGAGTTATGGTTTCACGTCGGGCATATTCAAAGTCTGTCCCGTCGCGTTCTGAGATTCTACGTATTCTGTTTTCGACAGAGGCAATCAATAGAATATTCAGGTCTGCATTATCCCCTGCCATCCAAGCAGCCAATTGACCATCAATGACTGCGTTGCCCTTCTCAGCCTCTTCCCGAAGCTTGTCATCAATTAGTCGATCAATATCCTCATCTCCAGCAGCAACTCTACTGAATTCCTCCAGAGTGAGGTTTCTGTCCTTTGCCATCTCTCGAAAGATGACTCCTGCAGACATTCTTCTCAAGTTGAATTTCTTGCTGATTGCATCTGCAACTGAGCTCTTGCCAGTACCGTGGAGTCCTCCCACGGTGATAACGCGTTTCATGGCATTAGTCTCGAGATGCTTTGATGATACCACGACGTAGTGC
>JBHLOX010000057.1:0-16218 GCA_048940045.1 Promethearchaeota archaeon | reverse complement strand
ACCTGTATCATAGTTCCGGGACCAATCGGATTGAATCTGATGACTAGAAGGGTATCAACACCCATTATCCGCCAACTTAGCAGGAGCACTTTGTACTCCTTTACCTCCTTGATGTCCCAGTAATTTGCTAGTTCAGGAGTTGTTGGAGCATTTGGACCCAGAAATCGAATTTGACCTCCTGGTCGTACATCTGCACTAATCTCATCACCCAACCATTGAAGCATCATTATTGGATCGAGAAATGCATTCCAGACTTCCTCAAGAGGTCGGGAAATGCGAATCCTCAGATGAATAACAGGAAGGACTGGTTCTTTCTGCTCCGCCACTTTCTACTACCTCGTACTTTTTTCCTGTAGTCTTAAGACCTTAAGTTTGTGATGGTAATATCACTATCCTTTGGTAAATTGATAGAAAATGGATTTTTCTGCATACTACATGAAGATATCTGAATTAGAGTTCAGTCTGTTGAACCCCATTTGATCGTCATAGCATTCCAAGACCAACCAATTCCAGCAGCGGTTAGGACGACTAGGTCTCCATCTTTTATCTTTCCGTCCCTGAGACCCTCTTCAATGGAAACAATTGCATCATTCTGGCCCATGTGACCATATTCCTCGAAATACGTAGATTGTTTGTAAGGATCGACTCCAAGTTCATTTGCCACATACTCAAATGCACTCCGTTTCATGCGTATAAGCCCTAGGTAGTCAATATCCTGTCTTGTATAACCACTCCTTTCTAATGATTCATCAACAACTCGCAAGAAGTTCTGCATAGACAGCGCGTCCAACCTCTTCTTCAACCCTTCAGGGTCCGTGACATCCAGATAGATGAGTTTCTTGTCAATCGCGTCACATGATATTGGCATTACTGTTCCACCAGCTGGTACGTACACATCCTCAGAGAAGCGACCATCCGAGATGACACTGCCTTCCAGCACCACATTCTCATTGTAGTCCCATCTGAGAATCATTGCTACACCACTCGCAGCAAGGTCGTGCATAAACCGAGTCCGAATGTTCTCATAGTCAATGAGGTCGGAGTTCCTATACCCACTTCCAATTAGGATTCGCTTATACCCGTAAGTCAACATGAGTGATTTTGCTAGTATCATTGCTACAACAATGGTTCCGCATCTTTGATTCACATCAAAAGCCCAAGCACTTGTTGCTCCAACCTCATTTTGGAACTTGATTGCATAAGTCTGCATTGGATGTTCAGCATAGACCTCTCCAGCCCAAATCACAACATCGATGTCTTCAGCTGGGTTTATGCCTGCTCGCTCTATGGCAATCTTGGCGGCCTTTACACCCATAGCCACCGTGTGATCATCCTTTCCTGGGACTGATTTGCTCTTTAGACCCATTTTCGTTTTTAAAATCTCAACAGGCGTTCCTGATTTACTCGATATGTATTCAGCGGTGTGCCGCTCCTTGGGAATGTATGTACCAATCGCTTCAATTCCAATTGTTTTACTTTTGGACATCTGACCTCACCTCAATCTACAAGTTCGCGTTTCAAAATTTTACCAGCAGCACTCTTTGGCAGTTCATCCCTAAATTCGTACTGCTTTGGGATTTTGTATCTCGCCAGTTTCCCATGGAGATACTTCAGCACCGAATCTTCATCCAAGACTTCGTCTGGTTTGAGAACAATGAATGCCTTCCCTACTTCACCCCACTTCTCATCGGGCACTCCCACGACAGCGGCTTCTAGAATCGAAGGATGCTTGAAGAGCAACTCTTCAATCTCAGTCGGGTATACATTCTCACCCCCCGAGATGAACATGTCTTTCTTTCTACCAGTGATGAAGAAGAAACCCTCATCATCTTTCATAGCGAGGTCTCCAGTGTGAACCCATCCATCAGGTTCAATGGTCTTGCTAGTTTCCTCAGGTTCTTTCCAGTAACCAGAGAAAATGTGCGGCCCTCGCAACATCAGCTCTCCAACCTCACCAGTTGGGACTTCGTTACAATTATCATCAGCTACTTTCATGTCACAGTGGAAAACAGGAAAGCCAACAGAATTTGGTTTTCGTTTCACTTCATCCTCAGGTAGGTAGAAATTGTTGGGACCCACCTCAGTAAGACCATAACCCATCTTCAGGATCTTCCCTCGCTCCCAATACTTCTCCATTATAGCAACGGGACAAGGAGCGCCTCCACTGATGAAGAGTCTAACTGTGTCAAAATTTGCCTTTTTGAACTTCTGTGATTCAGCCATCATGTTGAACATGGTTGGGACCGCAATCACTAGTGTGCAATTTTCGTCCACAATAACCCTGAGAGTTTCGTCGACATTGAAATCGCCCATTATGATTGACTTAGCACCAAGATGAATGAATGGAACCAGTAGGACATTGATCCCACCGGTGTGAAAGAGGGGGAACAGAAGCGGTTGTATATCGTCGGGTCTAAGTCCCCATGAAACAATTGTGTTGACTGAGTTCCAGAAGACCAAACCGTGTGACAGAACAGCCCCTTTTGGTAACCCGGTCGTTCCTCCGGTGAAGACAATCAGATACGGGTCATCTAAGGTGAGTGCTGGTCGTTCTACAGCACTTGAGGATTTACTAGACATCAACGATTTGAGATCTGCTTCTGAATCAGACTTCCTATTTCCCATGACTATTACATCTTGCTTTTTGAGAAAGGGGCGTAGTTCTCCAAACTGAACCCCCAAATCGGGGTCGTAGAAAATCATTGAAGGTGTCGTCTTTTTTAGCAGGTATTCAATCTCTGGTGTGGTGAGTCGAGTATTGAATGGAGTCAGAATGGCTCCTATCTTCCCACAAGCAAAAAGTATGTCAAGAAAGTCAAACCTGTTCTTTGAGTACACACCTATTCTATTGCCCTTCTGTACTCCTGAATCAAGAAGTATTCTCGCCACTTGATTCGCACGTTTGTCAATTGCTTCAAACGTATAGTGCTCTTGTAGGATGTTGTCGACTATCCCTTCCCTTTTTGGAGTTAGAAGAGCTCTTCGTCCTGTCCAATCTCCAATCCATGACCAATCCTTCAAGTCCATTTTCTGGTCTCCTTCTGTTTCAAAATGAAGATACTGCGAAGTATTAGTGTTAC
The DNA here is from genome assembly GCA_048940045.1 of Promethearchaeota archaeon. Lineage (GTDB taxonomy): Archaea > Asgardarchaeota > Thorarchaeia > Thorarchaeales > Thorarchaeaceae > SMTZ1-45. Next base: position 13,138 of record JBHLOX010000057.1, on the reverse strand, counting down.
TGAAGAAACTTCACATCTAACACCTCATGAATCCAAAAGATATATTATTCGCGTGAGTGTTCTTCACTGGGGAAACCCGTTTTTAGATGCAAATTTGTGGAAGGAATTCGAATTGTCCCCAACAAATGATATCATTCTTAGCACGAGTGGGTTGACCAAGAATTTTGGTGGACTCATTGCTGTCAATGATGTAAGCTTGGATGTAGAGAGAGGTTCAGTAAAAGCAATCATTGGTCCTAATGGTTCGGGAAAAACAACTTTCTTTAACCTCATTACAGGAGCGCTCTCTCCTACTGCAGGAAGAATTCTCTTTGAAGGACAGGATATAACTCGCTATTCTATGCATCAACGAACCCGTGACGGAATATCAAGATCTTATCAGATCACCAACATTTTTCCATATCAAACAACATTTGAGAATATACGTTTGGCTACTCAAGGTTGTAGTGGTGCAAGAGTTAATTTCTTCAGTATGTTGAAGAAAGCAAGTTCATACAACCAGTTACATGAGAAAGTAATTGATATCGCCACCATCGTAGGTCTTGACCCTGCGCGGCTTTATGTTCCAGCTGCTTTGATACCACATGCAGAACAAAGAAAGCTTGAATTAGCTATGGCCCTTGCCAGCGAACCAAAATTGCTTTTGCTTGACGAGCCTGCTGCAGGAATGGCGATAGAAGAGATTCCTGATGTTATTGATTCTATTATGCGGGTTAAAAAGACGTATGGGGATCGACTGACTCTATTAGTGGTTGAACACAAGATGGACATTGTTATGAAACTCGGGGAAGAGATTGTTGTTCTCTCGGAAGGAAGAATGATTGCTAAAGGTCCACCAAAGGAAATTCAACAAAATGAAGAAGTTTTGACAGCTTATCTTGGTGATACCGATGAAAAACTTGCTTGAACTAAAAGATGTTCATGTGTACATTGGTTCCTTCTACATTTTACAAGGAATCTCACTTGTAGTGCCTAAAGGAGAAGTGACTCTATTACTAGGCAGAAATGGATCTGGTAAAACTACGACTATGAAGACAATTCTCGGTATTTATCCTCCTCACAGCGGGAATATTATTCTCAATAATGAAGATATTTCAAATCGGCCTACTCATGAAATAGTAAGTAAGGGAATCGGGTATGTTCCTGATACCAGAAGAATATTTGGTTCATTGACAGTTGAACAAAATTTGAGAGTTTCAATGCGGAAAGGAGGTCTTCGACAGGACAAACAGGACCGTTTAGATTTCATTTTTGATCTGTTTCCAGATTTGAAAAGATTCTATAAACAGAGATCGAGGTCTCTCTCGGGAGGCCAACAACAGATGCTAGCTGTTGCTCGCGCACTTATGAATGATAATGATCTGTTGCTTATTGATGAACCGACTGAAGGACTTAGTCCACTATTAGCAAAGAACCTAATCGCTGCTCTATCAAAACTAAAAGAGTTTTCTACCATCCTTTTAGTCGAGCAGAACTTTAGAACAGTTTCTGAGCTTGGTGACAATTATTACATTCTTGATAATGGCAAAATTGCTCATGAAGGTAATAACGTATCAGAGCTAATAGCGGACAAGAAACTTATCGCACAGTATTTGGGGGTCAGAATTTCGAGTGTCTAGAAAGTGGACAAAGGTGAAATCATCTATGAAAATGAAAAACTTCTCTCCTCGAAATTTCCTAGATAGAAATCCACGAGTTAAAAAGGTGTTAAAGGTTGTTTCAGTAATTTTGGTTCTGGCTATTGGGGCATTACTGGTTATAGCTGGGATAAATTACTACACATGGGAAATGTTTGTCGTACGTGCTAGTAAATCACTAGTCGATGGTTTAGCACTTAGTATGTTACTATTTCTAATGGTCTCTGGATTCTTCTTGATATTTGGCTTATGTGGTGTCATCAATTTTGCTCATGGTTCATTTTTCATGCTAGGAGGTTTCATGGGATTCATGATATACATTGGAACAGAGGCTGTTCTCTTAGATCCTACTAATCCGTTTTATTTCATCTTTGGAGCAAATCCAGCTGCCATATCGATAATATCCTTCATCGTTAGTGCTTTTGGAGCCATGCTGGTTTTGGCTCTCATTGGGGGAGGAATAGAATATTTCACTATTAGGAGATTATATGGTAATGTTCTTGCTCAGATTTTATTGACAGTCGGGTTTATGTTTGTCATTTCTCAAACTAGTCAGGTTATATGGGGTCCACTTATAACATATTATATAATACCAAACTCACAACTCAATTATTTCTTTATCAGTGGATATATCGATTTTGGAGGAGGGCTCATATTAGATCTTTATCGAATTTTCTTGATTTTTCTGGGACTATCCGTCGCTGCCATAATGTTTATTGTTTTTCAAAAAACGCGTATTGGGCTTCAGATACAAGCAGGAATAGAAGATGCAGAGATGGTTGAGGCATTAGGAACCAATATCAGAAGATTGTTCACAATCGTTTTTATGTTGGGAGCAGGCCTAGCAGGCTTCTCAGGTGCTGTGTTAGTTCCTTGGATTGGTGCAAATACGGGCTATGGATTAACCTACCTCATATTCGCATTTGTTATAGTAGTTGTTGGAGGCGCGCATTACGGTCGCTTTGAAGGGACTTTTTTTGGAGCTATCATAGTCGGGCTATCGATGCAAATCTCAGCATACTTCGCTCCTTTTCTTGAGGGTATTATTGTCTTTATAATCATGGCGGCCATTCTGATATTAAAGCCAGGAGGGTTGACTGGTCATGGATAAAAGAAGCAGTGTAGCAAGTAGAATTAAAAGAGGTTTTATCAACATTCCCTCGATATTATCAAATAATAAGATTCTAATTGCCATAATTGCATTTCTCTACTTACTTCCGCTAGGTACGACTACAAGTACATCACCTATCCGTTCTCTACTCTTTTTCATAACGCAGATAATGATCTTTGGTCTACTTGCTATGTCATTTGATTTGCAATTAGGACGAGCTGGACTACTGAATTTTGGTCACGTAGCACTTTTTGGTGTAGGAGCTTATTTCATGGCATTTACTCTTAATCCGTCTATACTTCCTTACCCGTTTAATTTGATATCGGTTATCCCATATCCTCTTACAATAGTTCTAGCTATGCTAGTTGGAGCTGGCCTAGGATTCATTATGGGGTTAACAACAAGCCGCATGAGGGGAACATCATTTGCCTTTATAGCCTTAGCAATTGCAATGTTCCTGTATAATTTCTTCGAAGAGAATTCAAGTATTTCTGGAGGAGAAACAGGATTAAGAATTGTTACTCCCGATATCATTAGAACTGCACCATTCTATCTAGTTTTCGTTTCTCTATCTTTTGTTTTAATTGCAGCCTTTCTTGGTATGGCTATTCTCTATCTAAAGAAAAGGAGAGAAGTTATGGGTATGATCTTATTCACTCCTATTTTGATTGCCATTACTGGAGTGCTTTTTCTTTTTGGGACTAATGTTATTGGACCTGTAATCGTCATCATCGCTTTTCTCGGGATGATAATCCTCTACATGATGGAGAGATTCAAGGCTATTCGCGATCCTCTTCAATATTCTGAAAAATCAGCTCGCTTTGGGACAGCAAGTCCTACAAATATACTTACCAATTATATTCTGCCATTATACATCATAGTTCTTGGCTTAATCGGCTTTGCTGTAGCTTTTGGACCCAATATTCTACAAATGATAGATGTGTGGATTCAGCAGACTGATATATTCTATTTCACAATTCCAGATCAATATTATCTAGTGCTTACCTGTGTTGTGGTCGTCTACGTATTCATCAGACGGGCAGTGGAATCCCCATTTGGGAGGATGGTAACTGCTGTTGCTCAAAACGAAGAAAGAGCCGAGGCACTAGGCTACAATACATTTCATTGTAAAGTTCTGGTTATTACATTAAGTGGTGCTATCGCCGGGCTTGCAGGTGCATTGTTTTCGCCATTTGCTAGAGTTATTAGTCCAGCATCTGCATTGGGTGTCGAACTGACTATCAACGCAATGCTTTATACTATCATTGGAGGAATAGCCACACTTTTAGGTCCATTACTTGGATCAGGAATTGTAATATACTCACAGCAAAAGTTAGCGACCTTCTTGCAAGAAGGACTGAATTTGCCCGGGCAGTTGTGGTTAATAGTACTCGGAGGTATTTACATATTCATTGTCTTATTCATGCCATACGGTATAGTAGGTACACTTAGAGTCAAAGCTCTCTCTTTCAAAGAAAAATTGCTGCAAATTAGAGCTGGTCGATTTGAGTTTGGAATAAAGGATATTGATTATTGGGTTTTTGCACTGCTGGGAGCGATTGGATTAATTTTGCTACTACTGTTTGTCAGTCTTTAACAGAATAGGAGGCATGATTATGATACTATCAATTAGGAAGGGTGAACCTGAAGCAGGTGATTAGTATGCCATATCAAAGCGTAAAAGACATCAATATCTACTACGAGATTCATGGACCACCTGAAGCCACACCGATAGTTTGGATTGCGGGATGGGGAAATTCCTATTGGTTGTGGTTTAGACAAGTTCCTGCTTTTAAAGAACGATATAGATGTATCATATTTGATAATCGAGGAGCAGGAAGAAGCTCCAAACCAGATATCCCCTATACAATGCCGATGTTTGCTAGTGATACCGTTGGTCTAATGGGAGCTTTGAATATTGAGAGCGCTCATATTGTAGGGGTTTCAATGGGGGGCTTTATCGCTCAGCAAATCGCAATTTCCTATCCAGAAAAGGTTCAAAGTCTGGTACTTATTTCCACGCACTTTGGAGGACCAAATGCTATTGTTGCTGATAAAAGAACCATGGCCATGATGTTTGCTTCACCAATTGAAACAATATCCATGGAGCAGGCATTAGAGATGCGTTACAGTGTCGCGTATAGTTCGAAGTTCCTCAAGGAGAATAAACCCCTGCTAAAGCAGATACAGGAATGGACTGAGCTGAATCCACAACCAATATTTGCACGACTACATCAAGCAGAAGCAACAACCGCTACAGCGTTTAATGTCGAAGAAGAAATAAAACAGATAAAGATTCCAACACTCATCTTGCAAGGTGCTAATGACCTAATGGTGCCCCCCAAGAATGCTGAGATGTTAGCTGAGAACATCTCGACATCAAAGCTGGTTCTTCTAGAAGGAGGTCCGCATTTGAGTATTTTCGAGCAATATGATAAAGTCAATAACGCGATACTGGCTTTCCTAGACGAAGTGGAGAAAGGACAATTTACTCATGAACCTAAAAAACAGGTGATTTAAACAAGGAGAAAAGTCATTGCCTTGATGGTCGAAATCGCGGTGTATTGAAATGGTTCGCTCAGCAATCGTTGCGGGTTTAGGTATTTATATTCCTGAGAAGATGTTGACAAATGAAGAAATCGAGAAGATGCTTAACAGGCCTGGAACTGCAAAATGGTTGGTTGAGAATGTAGGCATCAGAGAGCGTCATATAATGTCTGATGATGAGGTAACATCGGATCTTGCAGCTAATGCGGGTCGTCAAGCACTGGCAAACGCTGGTATCGAGGCGGATGATCTTGATTTGATTATTCTAAGCACAGACACACCAGACTATATCTCTCCTGCAACATCTGTGGTGGTTCAGCACAAGCTTGGTGCAAAAAATGCTGGTACATTTGATGTCAATTGTGCGTGCGCTGGCTTGGTCACTTCTTTGGATATAGCTTCTCAATATATTAGAACGGATTCATCTGTTAATTCTATTCTTGTTATTGGAGCATATGGGATGACAAGATTTGTTGATTGGACAGATCACTATACTTGCACACTATTTGCAGACGCTGCTGGGGCAATGATACTAAAAGCGAGTGAAGAAAAAGAAGGATTCATCGCCTCCAAGTTGATTGCAGATGGCTCATTTCATGATCATTTAGGAGTATTTGTGGGGGGCACTGCTGAGCCGCCAACAATTGAAGCAATTCAGAATCGTCGTCATTTCTTGGCATTCCGAAAGCGTTTTCCCGCAGATACAAATCTCCAGCATTGGCCTATCCTGACGAGAGATTGTGTCGCAAAGGCAAATCTATCTATTGAAGATATAGACTGGTTCTTTTTCACTCAAGTGAACCTACGAACTATTGAAGCTGTTATGAGGGAGTTGGGGGCTCCTCTTGAGAAGACTCACAATGTCATGGATAAGTGGGGTTATACGGGGTCAGCATGTATTGCACTAGCAATGTATGATGCTATTTCACAGGGCAAACTTCCACCACCTGGAGAAGGAAATGGAGAGAATATTGCGCTCTGCTCTTCAGGAGGCGGTTTCAATATGGCAGCTGCTGTTCTCAGGTGGTGGTAAGGGATTTTTATTCTGGTTTTGACAGATAGAAAGTGATTCCTGCCGAGAGGATTCCAATGGCAAATCAGTTCGATTATTTATCAAAGAGAAACATCTATTCTCCAGAGGCTGAGGCATTAGTAGATGCTGAAACTGGGAAGAGGTACTCTTACAGAGCATTCAATCAACGCGCGAATAAGGTCGCAAACTTTCTTCGAGAAGTTGTTGATTTCCAGCAGGGGGACCGTCTTTGTATTCTTGCTCATAATAGCTTGGAGTACTGGGAAGCATTTTTTGGATGTCAGAAGTGTGGAGGTATCTTCAGTCCACTCAACTGGCGACTAGTGGCTCGAGAGCTGGCTGGTCTAGTTGATGATCTCTCTCCATCGGTCTTGTTCTATGATGCAGAAATGGCGAATGTTGTTATCGAACTGAAAAGCGAAGTCACTGTTGATAGCTGGGTTTCACTGGATACGAAGAAACCAGAGGTATCTGGTTCGCTTGTCTATGAAGATTTTATTAAGAAAGCTTCAACTACTCCACCCCAACCAGTCAATCTTTCCTATGAAGACCCTATGGGTATTGTATTCACCGGAGGGACGACAGGTCTGCCAAAGGGTGCAATGATCACATACAGGCAAGTTGCATTCAACACTCTGAGTACAATAAGAGATGCCCTTCCAGGTGATGTCTACATCAATCATCTACCTCTTTTTCATGTAGGGGGATTGTATGTATACGCAATTCCTCTTTTCATCTTGGGAGGAAAAGTGATTCAGATGAAACGATGGGATCTAGATACGATTGTCAGAGTAATCAATAAAGAGAGACCCAACTTTTTCTTCGCTGTTCCTACGCAATATCGAATGTTGATGAACCATCCAGAATTCAAATCGATTGACCTCAGCGGTGTCAGGTTCTTGACGTCTGGTGGTGAACCTCTACCTTTAGACATCATCAAGACATACAGAGAAACTCATGGAGTCAAATTCAAACAGGGCTTTGGAATGACCGAGGTCGGTCCAGGGTGTTTCGCTCTTGACCCATGGGATGCGGAACGAAAGATTGGTAGCATTGGCACTCCAAACTTCTTCATTGATGCTAAAGTGGTTAACCCTGAAACTGGAAAGGATTGTAAAGCAAACGAGGTGGGTGAACTGATGTTTAAAGGACCAACTGTGACTATTGGTTATTGGGACCGACCAGAGTTGAATAAGACACTTCTTGATGATGGTGGATGGTTCGCAACTGGCGATATGGTATACTTTGATGATGAGGGGTATTACTATGTAGTGGACAGAGTGAAGGACATGTTCATCTCCGGTGGTGAGAATGTCTATCCACGAGAAATCGAGAAGCTTTTAGAGCAACATCCAAAGATTGCACAGGTACAGGTAATTGGTATACCGGATTCAAGATGGGGTGAAGTGGGTCGTGCTATTGTTGTGTTGAAGACAGGACAAAAAGCCTCAGAGGAAGAGCTAATCGCCTTTTGTGATGGGAAGTTGGCAAAGTTTAAGATTCCTAAATCAGTTCGTTTTACAGATAGTTTCACTCCTTATATCTCTGGGGCAGGTAAGATACTGAAGAGGGAATTAAGAAAGGATTTTGGACAAAATGAGGAATAGTCATGCCTTTTAGTGAAGTAAATGGAATAAACATCTATTATGAGTTACATGGGGAGGGTGAACCAGTCATCTTTGGTAATGGCGTTTTCTCAAACACATTGGGATGGGTTTATCAGCTACCTGTTTTCTCCAAAGAGCATCAAGTTGTTTTGTACGATATGCGTGGACAAGGTCAGAGCGATAAGCCAGAAGGACCTTATTCCTTTGATATCCACGCCGAAGATCAAAAAGCACTTCTAGAAGATTTAGGGATTTCTAAGGTCCATCATGTTGGAATTAGCTATGGAGCTGAACTTGGTCTTGTTTTTGCGTTGAAGTTTCCAGAAGTATTGAAGAGCCTAGTTGTTTGTAGTGCTGTTTCTTATTTGGGACCTGTACTTTATGAAATGGCTCAACTTTGGAGATATGTATGTGAGCTTGGTGATCCTGACCTATTCTATCATGCTACTGTGCCATTGAATTTTGGGGATACTTTCATTCGAGAAAATACTGCGATTTTGGAGCAGGCCAAACAACGTTATACCCAATTGGAATATCCACCACTCGTGAGATTGATGGATGCATTTCTCATGTTAGATATCACAGATCAACTATCAAAAATCAAAACACCCACCTGTATCATTGCGGGTGAGAAAGATATCCTAAAGCCAGCTTTCCCATATTCAAAATTAATTCATGAAAAGATACCAAATTCAGAAATGGTCATTATCCGTGACTCCGGACATGCAGTCACTTTTGAAAAGCCAGAGGAATTAAATAGCGTAGTATGTGGATTCCTACACAAACACTCGAAATGAGTGCCTTTTCAAAATGGTTCCTATTGACAACAAACAGCTCATCCACTCATCCAATATGAATCTCCTTAACAGATAAATAGGCGTGTCCAGTATGTACATGGAGGACATAGGATTCCCTATGACTTTTTACTCTAAAACTAGAGTAATGTCGAAGGAGGACAGAATTTGAATAAGATAGGAACCATTTCCATTTCCGTTGTCTTATTAATTTCTATATTTCTACCTTGTTTTCTTTTTGCACCCGTTGAAGCGCAGACTCCAGAACCAATAAAGATCGGGGTTTTTGCCCCCTTTACATCACCAAGTTATGGACTTTATGCGCCATGGATGAAGCAAGGCTTTGAGCTTGGAATGATATACGCGACAACAGAGATGGGATATGATAACGAGAATAAGACTGAGGCAGGTAGACCCTATGAGCTCTACTACTATGATACGCAGGCTTCAACAACTGTAGCACCAACATTGGTGACAAATGCAATTGAAGATGATGGCATAGATATACTTGTTGGAGGAGCTAATAGTGCAGTTGCCGCAGTAATTGCACCTCTTGCTGAGGATAATAAAAAGCTCTACTTTATTGCACCAGCCACTGATGCAGCGCTAACAGGAGACCTGTTTAATCCATACATTTTCCGTTTAGCTAGAAACAGCTATCAAGATGCATATGCAGGCGTTATACATGCAATGGACAATCTCGGTTATACCAAATTCGGTTTTCTTGCCGTTGACTATAGCTTTGGGCGTACAGGTGTTGAGGCAATGAGTGCTGTAATTGAAGATAAAGGCGGAGTAGTTAATAGTATTCAGTATGCACCTCTTGGTTGCTCTGATTTTTCGCCCTATCTATTAAATCTCCAATATGCTGATTACCTTTTTGGAATTGATTACCTATTTGTCATCTGGGCTGGAACAGGCTGGACAGAAATGTATAGAGATTTTGAAGCAAATAGTATGTCAGACTATATGGAGATTGCTGGAACCAATTTTGACATATTCTCTATGACCGCCACCGAATTAAGTCTAACACCTCCAGCGCACTATGTGAACTCCACTGGACTTTGCGTATATGGCTATGAACTACCAAATAACGCTGTCAATGACTGGATGGTACAACAGCATATAGATCGAAATATCAGACCAGATTACCCCGTTTACAATTTTCGAGCACCTGAACTCTTCACTGCGAGTGCATTTGCTACTGCTCAATTTGTGGTGGATGTGACAAATGAAATTGCTGACCTTAACACCAACCTTATGATCAATTATCTGGAAAGTGGTGTTACAATAGATTGTCCTAAGGGACCAACGTACCTGCGACCAGATGATCATCAGGGACTTGCAGAGATGTATGTCGCTAAAGCCGTGAATGATACACGACCTACATCTGAAACATATAACCTGATCATATCTGAATTGAATACGACAATCAACCGCAATGACTGTGCACCTCCAATTGAATCTGTCTGGAATGGTGAGCCATATGTTCCAGGTGGTTTTGCACCCCCTTCAACAACTACACCAACTACACCAACAACGCCGACAGGTACAACAACACCACCTCCAGGATTTGATCTCCTGACTATCGGTCTAATTGCTGGTGGTGGACTTGTGGTTATCGTTATCGTAGGTGTTATTTTCTTACGCAAGAAGTAAAGGGTTCGTTTCGAACCCTTACTTTTTTCTTTTTTTTCATCTTCGAAGGTACAAGGGCCTCTAAATTTTAGGTACTTGATTTTCACACTCAGAAACCACGAGAATATCTTGATGACAAGGGTAATATCTGACGACACACTCATACTACGAACAATCAAGACTTGCATTTCAAAGTCGAAGTGGCTTTATCATTAGAGGTGGAGAGGAAATGAAGATTCGGGTCCTGGTAATTGACGATGACGAGGACCTGTTATTTTTGGCTGGTAAATTTCTCACCCGAGAGGACGAACGAATCCAGCTCGTTTCTGCAACCACCGATCAAGAGGCGCTGAGACTCATTGAGGAAGAGCAGTTTGATGCTATTGTGTGCGACCACTTCCTAGGTCATGATAGCATGACCGGTCTTGAGCTGCTAGAGTGGACGAGGGAGTTTAATCCACATATCCCTTTCATTATATTCACGGGTCGAAGCCAAGAATCAGTCGCAATTAGAGCACTGAATCTTGGTGCGGATTATTATCTCAAGAAAGGAACAGAAGAGTTCAGAGAGTTGTTCACTCAACTGGCAAACCGAATAGTCACTGAGGTCGAGGCACGAAGACAAGAAGAAGCTCTGGAATCTGCAATGAGTGATCTTGAGAAACGAGTGGAGGAAAGGACCGCCGAGTTGAAAAAGACCAATGAACAGCTCGCTCAAGAAATCGCAGAGAGGAAGAAAGTAGAGGACTCACTACTCCTCCAGCGAGACTTGGGGAATACACTATGCAAAACAGACAACTTGATTGACGCTCTAGACAGAATCCTGAAGGCTGCGGTTCATCTAGATGGAGTTGATACCGGAGGCATCTTCCTCGTCGACAGTAAGACCGGAAAGTTAGATCTTACAACGAGTCAAGGCATGTCTTCTCAATTTCTCAAGAGCATTCTGGGGAAGGAGAAGATCTTGGAGGTTACTGAACCCCGATATGTATCGAGATCGGAGATTGATGCATCACTAAGGAAACTCAGTGACTATGAGGATTTGACAGCCATTGCTATTGTACCAGTGCTTTTTGAGGCAAAGACTGTCGCTATCCTCAGTCTAGGTTCACATTCACATGATGAGATACCTACAACCGACCGCCACACGTTAGAAGCTATTGCTATCCAAATAGGGGCATACATGGCAAGAGTCAGAGCACAGGAGGCCATAGTCCAATCTCAGTCAGAGATGATGAGAATGTTCGATTCATTCCAGGATCTCTTCTTTGTTGTCGATAAATCAGGGACAGTACTCCATGCAAACGATACTGCAAGTGTCAGGTTGGGAGTTGACTCTGCAATCTTGGATGGTAGAAGCATTCTAGACTTCATTGATAAAGAGAATCAGAGGAAGATTGCTGGAGCACTGAAGGGAGTCAAACAGGGTGATGTAATTAGAATCGATGCACTTCTAAATACAGATACAGGAAGCATGATTCAGGTTAGTACTAGGATTGTGAAGGGTCAATATTCTGGAGAAGATGTAGTCTTTATGGTCAGCCGTGAGGTCCATGATTGAGTCTACTCATTTCTGAGTAAAGAAAAAATTCCAATAATCATATATGGATTGGCGAAATTAACAAAATCAAAGCAACTTAACAGAGTTAAGATTGCTGGCGAATTCGCAGGTGTAATTCAATGGGAGATGACAACGGATTTCTCAAGGGTCCAATAACCCGACTCTTTGAGAAAGTTGCTAGGTGGATAGGTCTATCTACAAATGCAGGACCCGTGTTGGCAGCTCTCTTTATGGAAAGTTATGAGACCGGAAATCGAATGAGTTCTGATGACATTTGCAAAGCAACGGGATACTCTCGTGCAAATGCAGGTTTGATAATCTCTCAACTAGAGGCTCTAGGGGTCATTCAAGGACAGAGAGATTATGATCAGACTGGGCGTGGAAGAAAACGCGTACTCTATGCCATTGATGGTGGCTTTGGAGAGATCTTCAATCTTGGTGTGATGAGCCTCCTGGACAGACTTGGTGCTATGATGAAGGACATTCAATCTATCGAAGACCTGAGAAGCGGTAGAGAGGATGCCTTAAAGCCAATGCTAAGAGACATCAAGAAAGTGATTCAAGCTAGAATCGATTCACTTGAAACTGTATCCTCGATCAGAGCTACACTATAGTCCTAAGAGAAGCAACTACTCGGAGTCCATTCGCATAATGGTGACAAGAGCTTCACCATCCAATACTACTTTGTCCTCTTGATTTGTACATACCGTTTGCAAAGTTATTCTCTCGTTCTCATCATTCTTCTCGATTACTTCAACCTTTGCGGTGATTGTGTCATTGATTCTAACAGGTCTATGGAACCGCATTTGCTGGCTCAAATAAATAGTGCCTGTCCCTGGTAGTTTCATTCCTATTGCGTTGCTAACAAGTGCGGCAGTGAGAATACCATGAGCAATACGACTTCCAAACATAGTTTGCTTCGCCCATTCCTCGTTGAAATGTAGAGGATTGTAGTCTCCACTCAAGTCACCAAAAGTTTGTATGTCTTGTTCAGTGAAAGTATGTGTGACCTCTGCTGAATCACCAATTTTGATATCTTTGTATTTAGTAACCTTCATTGTTAGTTCAATCTGGGAATATTGAGAGGGTGTAATCAATCTTGGGGCGTAGCTCTGTTATGAGCTACAGGGAGAGTCACTATGAAAACTGTTCCCTTGGTATAATCACCAGGCACGCGATCTTCAACAGAGATTGTTCCGCCAAATACTTC
>JBHLOX010000200.1:0-4006 GCA_048940045.1 Promethearchaeota archaeon | reverse complement strand
AGAGCGATAACGAATTGTGATTGGATGAAGCGATCCATAATCTTCTCATAATTTGACTTAACATAATTCTTAGAATGTGAGCTGATGAGCCCCCGTAACGACTTTGCCGCTCTGTTGATTTTGTTCACAACATCTTCATCAGACTCTTCAAGGTCTGTAACAAAGATGATGATACCGTCACCACAGTCGCGACTGATGAATTTATACGCATCAATAGTCACGGGCTTGTATTTCAGTCGCTCTGATTTTTCGGTCAGTGATTCAAGCTGAGCAAGGTATTGATTGACGAGTTTTCTAGGAATTGGTTCAGCCCAGTATTCGGATGATGCAATCTTGCGCCTGTTCTTGGCATTCAGCAAGATTGTGCTATATATCATCAGACCTGACCTCTGCTCAATGCATAATATACGCGATTTCCATTCTTAAGCTGTTGTCATACAGACTTTCTAGCATTCATTTCTAGGCTGTTTGGTCCAAATGTCAGAATTAGGTATGGGATTTACTCATAAAAAGGCAAACAGACTCTATTTGCTAGTTTGACGGGTTACTACCTCGTCTATATAGACCAACAAGATTCAGTATAATTGATAACCCGATAAGGGCTCCAACAAGAAAATCCACTAGGCTACCTGAACCCACAAAACGATCAACCAAAAGGGCTGCTGCTAGACATATTCCACCGACTGGGATTAGCATGTCATCTCTCAGTATTGCCAAGTCAATACACCATGCAGGTTGCGTCTTTTATTTTAAAGGAACTTCTGTTCGAAGCAAGAATGAGGGAAAAGATGAAAAGCATGATACAGTGTTTTCATCTTGTGCCCGGATAGCCAAGCGGCGACGGCGGCAGCCTGGAGACGGCAGTCGATTGACTGGCTGTTGAACGGTTAGCTGCTCTCCCTTTGGGAGGCATGAGTTCGAATCTCATTCCGGGCGCCATCTATTCCTTTTGAGCAAGCTCAATGTATGACATCTCACCCACATAGTTAATCTTCATCATCTCATGAACTCTTTCTGGTTCGCTGGTATGCCCTAAGACCCATGAGAGTTTCACAAGAGCCGCCTCAGAGGTCATGTCATATGCACTCAGTGCTCCGACCTCCATGGCTGCTCGACCGACCTCATAGATTGAAAGATCAGCCTGTCCGAAGGCACATTGCGAACTCAGGACAACAAAACAACCCAGGTCTATTGCCTGAAGGATTCCTCCCGTCAGGGCATTTTCATCAGTTGGTACATTACCTGATCCAAACCCCTCGATGATGATTCCATTGTAGCCCATGTCGACTATCTTGGTCAGGGTTTGCGGAGGAAGTCCAGGAAAGACCTTCAACAGAAAGACTCGGTCATCCAGTCTGATATCAAACCTGGGTGTGAGACTGTGGTCACGTTTCCTGCGATTTTCATAGAGGATTATGTCACGAGCCAGGATGCCTATAGGAGAGGGATCCATAGAGTCAAACGCATCATATGAGTTCACTCTGACCTTCCTAGCTCTGGTTGCACGATGAATTTCACCATTGAACACAATACAGGTCTCTCCTAGGTCTCCAAAGGCTGCGACTCGTATCGCATCAAGTAGATTTCTGGGTCCATCGCTCCAAGGAACGGATGCTGGAATCTGAGCCCCTGTGAACACTACGGGTTTTCCAAAGTCTTGGACCATGAAACTAATTGCAGCCGCTGAGTAAGTCATTGTATCAGTACCATGTGTAACAATTATGCCTTTAAGATCAGGAATCTCCTCACTGAGGTCCTTGATAGCACTGGCGATTTCTTGCCAATGATGAGGTTGTGCATTTGCTGAATCGAGTTGAAAGAGTTCTTTTTGGATAACCTCAATGTTCCCCATTCCCTTTGGGAGCCTGTCAAGTAGTTCCTCAACAGTCAGACCAGGTCGCAAGGCTTTGGTCCCAGGATCTATGATGCTCGAGATAGTCCCACCTGTCGTGATAAGACCGATCTTTGCCTTTTCTTCAGAAACCAGTTTCTACACCCATCAAGGTGTCGTGAAAGCAGATTTATCCATGTTGTGATTTGTAGAATATGATTGGGTGATTGAAGTTGCATGACCTGACCGTGGTTGGCGGAGGACCTGCAGGTGCGACATGCGCACGAATAGCGGCTGAAGCAGGTCTAGATGTGGTACTAATCGAAAAGGCTCAGCACCCAAGAGAGAAGCCATGTGGAGGAGCACTGGGTCCACAGACAATTCAGAGTCTTGACTTTGATATCTCATCAGTGATTGAAAGAACCTTCAATGCCGCTGTCATACATACTCCATCAGGGCGTGTTGTCACATTAACTAGCAAGGATCTCGTTGGGCACATCGTGACACGGGTCAAGTTTGATGCGTATCTACTTCAGAAGGCTAAGGAAGCAGGTGTAGAGATTGTTCAGGGAGTTGAAGTTGTTGGACTGGAACAGCTACGCTCCGGTCTAAGGGCTTTGGTTGTCGGAGATTCGTACAAATCACACCTCCTCGTTGGAGCAGATGGTGTGAATGGGATAATTGCTAAAGAACTTGGAATACGTGAAAAATGGACTCCTAAGCAGGTCGGGGTGTGTATGAAGGCAGAAGTTCCTATGAGTTCGGCAGATGTTGAGTCTATTATGGCAACACATGCGGTTGACAGATCACCTGCAATCGAGTTGTATTTTGGGCTTGTATCTTGGGGCTACGGATGGTGTTTTCCTAAGAAAGAAGGTTTCAATATTGGAATAGGTTGTCGAGCTGATAAGCTGAATAATCTTCAAAGAATCTGGGAGGAATTTGTTGCATTACTTGAGAGAGAGAAGGGGACAGAACTCGATGTATCAAGTAGCGTGTCATATCGAGTTCCGCTTGGTGGTATGCTGAAAAGATGTATTGCACGAAGAAGTATGCTGATAGGAGATGCAGCAGGACTAGTATCTCCACTCACTGGAGAGGGTATATCCTATGCAATTCAATCAGGCAAGTTAGCAGCAAAGGTAGCTTCTGAAACGGTTAGTATGAAGAATCCCCTTCATGTTCAAGAGTATGACAAACGATTGAGGGAAACAATTGGACGAGAGCTTGCAGATACACAATGGATTTGCAAAATACTATATAGATCTCACAAAAACCCAGATTTACTATTCCAGATTGCCGCAGAGGATTCAGTTATGCGGGAGTATATGACCAATTTGGTGTCACGTGTCACACCATTTTCTGAAATCAGGTCCAAAATCGTGAAACGCATGCTATCAAAGCATCCAATGAAATCCATCCGGTTAGGATTGATTGGCTAGCGCACTATTCCGGGGGTTTCACAATGACTGCAGTACCGTCCTTGCTAAGTCGTATTCTCATGTGGTCAAGAGCCAAGACTGAGTTTGAGAAGATTGGGAGTGCCTCTCCGATTACCTCCTCTCCCTCATGGTATCTAGGACTATAATGGGTCAGTACTAGCAACTTGACATCGGATTCCTTAGCCAATTCAGCAGCTGCAGTTGCTGTTGAGTGACCTCTTTCTTCTGCAAGGTTTGCATGTTCGGAGGTATACATTGCCTCACATATCAGAACATCAGCGCCTTGGGCGGCTTTCCTGAGTTCTTCACATGGTCTAGTATCTCCAGAGTAGACAATCTTCAATGGCTCTGGTCCAGGTGCTGTAACATCTTCAGGTGAAACTATTGTTCCATCTTCAAGCTTAACTGGTTTCCCAGATGCCAGTTCTTTCCAAAAGGGGCCCTTGGGAACACCGAGATCTTTTGCTTTTGAGGGCAAGAATTTACCTGTTGAACGAGCCCAGATTATCTCAAAACCAAGTGCATAACCACGATGATCGACCTCGAACGCACAGACTGACAGATCTCGATGATTGAAGACTTCTCCCGGACCAATTGCATGGACTGTTGCCTCAAATGTAGTGCCAAGATTGATGGTAGATTGACTGACCTTGACATACTCAATTAGCTCCTTGGGTCCATAGATATTCAGAGGTTTAATCCTACCAAGTAGAGAGAATCTCAGTAGGAGACC
>JBHLOX010000199.1:0-4013 GCA_048940045.1 Promethearchaeota archaeon | reverse complement strand
TATCATACAGGGGCACTCCGATAGAATTCAACTTGATGATGAATTCTTAGTAAATAGAGTTTTCCCGTGGAAAGCACCAAACAATCGACATGATTTGATTACTCTTCTCCCTGAAACTCGAGAAGATCCTCATCGAAATCATCATCGTCAGTGTCAGATTCTGTTTCCTCAGGGAGGGCATCAATTAGCTCATCAATCACCCGGCGAAGTCGCCTTCGAGTGCTCTTTGGAACATCCCACATTTTTTGTTCGGCGCGTTCGAGAACTTCTCGGGCTATATCGAAAATCTCGGATTCAAAGTAGTTCTGAGCAGCTTCAACAAACATCTCAGCTGCTTTCTTCTGATTACCCGAGGTTTCAGCAATATCACCAAGGAGGGAACATGCATCTGCAACTCCAGATTTGTCGTCAATCTCTCGATATACCTTCAGAGCCTTCTTTATTGTGGTTTCAGCTGTTGTCAAGTCCTCTTTGTCAACATATGCTGCACCCATGTCCATTATCACACTTGCGACACCCTGTTCATTCTCGAGGGACTTGTATGCGCGCTGCGCTTTCTTGAAATGATCCATAGCAGTGTCGAAACTTCCCTGACCCAAGGTTGCCAGGGCTAAACCATACAGAGCATCAGCGGCACCACTGTCGTTGGAAGATTTTTCGAACATCTTTTTTGCAGATTGGAGAGTAGAGATTGCTTCATCCCATTGTTCCAAATTGATCTGAGCAACTCCGAGATTATACATCGTGTCGCAGATACCTGTTTCATCCTTCATCTCTTGGTAAATTTTCAATGAGTCCTCAAAGCATTTGTGAGCCTCTTCGAATTCAGCTACGGACATGTAGATATTACCGACAGTATTGAACATCTTTGCAGCTGTATCACTGTCTCCAGCCTCAAGTGCAGAAGCTGCTTGCTCCAAGAGTTCAGCCGGGTCCATATCTTCCATATCTTGACTCATTTGGCTCACCTGAAATTATCAACGGTGGCGGGCTATATCGCTTTTGATTCTTTCTGAACGACCTCTAACTAACATTGAGAAATGTGTAATGAGCGCGCACCGAAAAAACAATCTAACGCGGCATGAGAAGAACAGGATTCTCAAGAAGTTGACGCACTTCATCCTTTACAACGAACTGCTCATCGCCTACCTGTACTTCCAAAAGCTTTCTCAGCTCGAATCTACGAAGGTAGCCTACTGCTTGTTCACGTTGTAGGTTGAGATCTTTCATCATCTTCTTCAGACCCTTTTTGTCACCACTAAATTCAGCAAATTTACTAAAGACAGAACTCCATTGCATCATGACAAGATATAGAAGAGTCCGAAGCATGCTATCCACATTCTCTCCTGTTTTTGCTGAAACTGGGAAAACAGGAAGTCCGGCAAGAAAACGTAGATTCTTTCTGAGCTGATCAATCGGTCTAGACTTTGGAAGATCCTGTTTGTTTGCGGCAACCACACAAGGCACACCTGGTAAAAAGAAGGCTATTTCTCTGAAGAATAGTTTCGCCCTGGCATCAGATTCAGGATCAACTGAGTCAACGACAAAGATGATTCCATCCGCACCTTCACTGAGTATCTTTCTCATGGTGCGAAAACGAAGAAGTCCTGGTGTACCAAACATGAAGACGCTCATCCCATCCACATTAGCTAAGCCGTGATCCATTGCAATAGTAGTACCTCTACGCTCAACATTGATACATGCCCCATTTGTGATATGATGGATCATCTTGCTCTTACCAGCTTCGTAGGGTCCTGTCACGACAATCTTCATGCAACCACCAAATTCTAACTCCGAATCTGTGTGTTTCCAATATTCTGATGCTCATTATAAGGTTTGTAGTGCTATTATTGGTCTAACAACTTCCGGCGCTACATATGAGAGAAATATCACTAGGTCCAACGGATTGCGCAATTGAACGAGAGATGAGTCATTGATGGAAACCGGCCGCTCGCAGCGGCAGTCCTCAAACACTGTTCCCAATGGGTTTCCAATGTTGTCACGGGAACTCGGTTTCGATAAACTGAACATCCTGCGCAAGTCTAGCGCGGGGTGATCCTTCGGCTTTCACCACTTTTCCAACAGGCCAACAAGGTAGATTATCCTCAGAAAGAACACCTCGAAATTCTTCCTCCTTATCGGTATCCAAGAACACAAGCATTCCGCCAGCAGTTTCGGCACCAAATCCTGTTGAAAGCTTGTGACCAAAGAATTCCGCAAGTTGAAGAGTTCCACGAATTACTGGAATTTGATCGATGACTACATCGACTCCACTGAGAGAACAGACATTTCCAGCATGACCGAGGAGTCCAAATCCTGTGACATCTGTCGCAGCATTCACTCCAACTCTACGCATTGCTTGGGCAATCTCAAGATTGCTGAAAGTCATTAGTCTAACAGCGACATCCTGTATTCGTTTCAGGTCTGGTTCCTTGAACTTGGATAACAACGCATCGCGTTTCTCATCCTTGAGGTCTCTGTATGATCTCATCGCTGGTTGAATACCCAAAGGTTTAGTCAGGAGGACCACATCACCGACCTTTGCACCATGTGAATAGACAATGTCATTCGGATGTGCAGTACCGAGTGCAACTCCTCCGAAGACTGGAACAGGATTTACAATTGTCTGGCCACCAGAGAGCTTTGCGTCATGGCGTTCCATGAAGTCCCTCATTCCTTTGAGAACTCCTACTGCAATATCCTCGGGCAGTTCCTTTGGATAAGCTAGGAATGCTTGGAGTGAGAGAAGGTTTGTCACACCCATTGCAAAGATGTCATTTGTGGCATTGCACGCGACAATCTGACCCTGTATGTGAGGGTCATCATGGATAGGTGTAAAAATATCCACATTTTCTACAATAGCGACATCATCGTTGACAATACGGACCACAGCATCGTCACCGATTTCCTCAGTTGTGCACTCTCCCAGAGGAAGCAATTCTGCAGTTTGTAGAAGACGAGTGAGATCATCCTGTTTGACCTTGCAGCTTCAGCCGTGAGAAGTTACCATTGCAGTCAGTCGTACTTCAGGCACCTGGTGACTCATCCTCCTGTATACTTTAAGGCAATCTCGCCTGACGAAAAACTGGAGGTAGCTAGTAATAAGATTCTGGGTCAGGTTCACTTCACAAGCCTTATAGCCACTGTCACGAAGCGATGCGCTATTCTAGGAGAGTGTGATTCGAGTTGGATATCAAGAAGGTTTCTGAAAACATTCACGAAATTCCAAAAGATACGCAACCTTGCATGAGGGTTCCAGTCACCGTTTATGCGTCTGACAAGCTAGTACATAAGATGCGTCAGGATGCAACATTCAAACAGGCTACAAATGCTGCATGTCTTCCAGGTATCTACAAACACAGTATTGTTTTACCTGATGGCCATCAAGGATATGGATTCCCCATAGGAGGGGTTGCAGCAACCGACTATGAATCAGGTGTGATATCTCCTGGTGGTGTAGGTTATGATATCAACTGTGGTGTCAGGGTGTTGAGAACCAATCTTGATGAGAGTGATGTACGACCAAAGATTAGAGATCTCATCGATCAACTCTTTGAAGATGTTCCTACTGGTGTGGGAAAACAAGGGAAGATCGACTTGCGAAACCTCAGTGGAGTTGATGAAGTCCTTTCTAATGGTTCAGAATGGGCTTTAGAGCAAGGATACGGATGGGAAGAAGATTTAGACCATCAAGAAGCTAATGGTAAACTCGATATCGCTAGTCCATCGGATGTTCCTAACTCTGCCAAGAACCGAGGGCTCAGACAGAGTGGTACGCTTGGTTCAGGAAATCATTTCTTAGAGATTCAGATTGTCGATGACATCTATGACGAAGAAGCAGCCAAGCTTATGGGCATTACCAGAAAGAAGCAGGTCATGGTGATGATACATAGTGGTTCTCGTGGATTGGGTCATCAAGTTTGCTCTGAATACATAAAGACAATGACTCATGCAATGAGGAAGTACAATATTGAGGTACCAGATCGAGAACTATGCTGTGCCCCAACAACATC
>JBHLOX010000198.1:2633-4029 GCA_048940045.1 Promethearchaeota archaeon | reverse complement strand
CTCCGTATACCTCTTCCAGAGCATCCTGCAACCCTGCTAGTGTGCCAATTCTGAAGTAATTCTGCTTAAAGAAGAGCGCTAGCCCCTCGATAAACCGCTCATGACCTATCTCGATACGCAACTTTTCAAGAATGAGAGGAGTCTTTACGTAGCCAATGTATGACTCAAGCTGAGGCATGTCATAGTTTGACTGGTTTATTGCAGTGTCTATCCCATTCTCTTCATGAAATGTCCTCACCACATCCAAATATCGATCAGATTGAAAGTATTCCCAGTCTAGGTGGAAATATTCGCCGAAGTAGCTGTGCGACCAACAGGTCATTCCCTCGTCAAGAAAACCCCAGTCAATACTGTCCACTCCCACGAGCTGTGACCACCATTGATGAATCACCTCGTGAACGACTACCAACTCAATATAATAGGGCGACCGTGCTCCCTCTCTTACGAGCTGAAGTATGCCATTTGTCACATACACTTGGCAGGGATACTCCATACCCCCGTAGAATGCGAACTGCTCCACAACATTGAGCGTTGAATAGGGATAGATACCGTAGGTTGTGTTGAAAAGCAACAGGGACCTCCTAGCCCAGTCCAGGACATCGTCTTCCCACTCTGGCTGCGAGTCTGGGAGGTAAAAGCTTGATACATTGACAGACCCAATCATCATAGACTCCATGACATAGTATCGCGAGGCAGAGAATGTGACCTCGCGTACAGGCAAACCTGGACTGAAATGGTACGTGGTGTTTCCTCCATCGCTATAGCTTTCAATCAATTCACCTGTTGCCGCAACCACCATGTCACTGGGGACTTCAACCAAGAAGTCATAGAATGCCATGTCAAGGTAGAAGGGATCCCCGAAAGCGACATACCTATCGATGTTCCAGCCATCAAACTCGTCGTAGACACACGGCATGGGATAGCAACTGGCAAATGTGAATATTCTTGATTGGTTTATGTCACTACCCTGAGAGTTGGCTCTGTCCAGACCATCAGGTAGAGTGGTCTTGAATGAGATCTGGAACGAAACAGTACCACCCGGTACGACGGGCGCTGGAAGATCGACCCACATTATCTCGATATCAATCACGGTGTCGTATGACAGAACGACTGCAGGCGTATCAATCGTGGTCACGTTGAATATCTTAATGTCTCCCCGTCTGCTTTCAAAATCCATTCCAGACGGATAGATATGGAATGGAATACTTGAGAAGGCAATTGGTTCGTTATTGTGATACTCAATAGACAGGTTCCCAGTGACAGTTGATTGGGTATCATCCAGTGTGACAGACAAATTGACATGCGAAAAACTAGTCCCTGTGAAATCTCCCTCCGAAAACCGTTCGTAGTCATCAAGATCCGCCTGACTCAGCGAAACCTGTATGTCTGTCCCCGG
>JBHLOX010000198.1:0-2533 GCA_048940045.1 Promethearchaeota archaeon | reverse complement strand
GCTCAGAAAAACCTGAAAGAGAGTGAGAATTAAATGAAGAAAGAAGTGGCCCTACTAGTTCTACTAGGTTTCTTCCTATTCACATCTAACTCAGTAATCATTAGTACTCAGGGTTCTGAAACCTCATATATAATAATCAAAGAGGATATGCTTCCAAAGATTGAAACACCATCCATCACTTTCTATGAAAATATCGGACAGGTTCATGACCCGTTAGTGAAGTATTATACGGCATCAAAATCAATCTCAATTGGGTTCAAACCCGGTTCAATTATCCTTTCAGTAAACGGGTCTAGAGATTTTATCGAACTGAAATTTGCAAATGGAAATTCAATAGAACCTGAAGGTGTTGAGCAACTACATTATCCAACTCACCTGTTTCTTGGTGAATATGGGTCATTTACCAATATCAAATCATACAAGGGCGTCATCTACTCTCAAGCTTGGGATGATGTGGATTTATTATTTGATTTCGATGAGAAATCCCTTCGGTTTTCACTTAAGGCAGAATCAACTTCCGACCTAGAAAAGGTACAATTTCAATCAACAATTCCTATTCTCACGTTGAATGAACAAGAACTGACCTTTTCCGATAAGAATCAAGACAGTTTCCTCAACTTGAAAATATTAGAAGGGGGTAATCTCGGATCTATTTCAAGAAACGATAGCATATCCGATTTTAAAATTAACATCGACGATAAACAATTCTATCAATCTCAATCAATTGGAGGGATAATCTATACATCAACTGCATCCGGGTCTGATGACGATGATTATGGTAATGATGTTGCCCTCGACTTAGAAGGCAATGCCTATGTGGTCGGTGAGGCACAGTCCAACCTCTTCCCTACGCGCAATGGCTATGATTCGTCTGTTGATTATGTCGATGCATTCTTGACCAAATTCGATGGAAACAATGGCGATATTGTTTATTCAACAGTAATCGGAGGAAGTGGTCGGGAGATTGGTTACGCAGTAGCTGTTGATAGTGAAGGCAATGCGTATATTGGTGGAAGTACGAATTCCAACAATTACCCACTAGTAAATCCATATGACGGAATCTACGAAGGTTTAGGAGAAGCTTTTCTATCCAAATTTGGTCCAAATGGAGACACGCTCTTATTCTCAACATATCTGGGTGGTAGACATTACACCGGAACAGTCACAATCGGTCCTGGTCAAGCTATTTACAATCTTGCTGTGGCCCCAGATAATGATATTATTCTATCCGGCTTTGCTAGAACACCGAATTTTCCCACAATTGGCGGACTAAATACCTCTCTTGCAGGCTCGTTGGACTGTTTTGTCGCAAAGATGGATACAACTAACTCACGGTTGGTCTTCTCCACATTGATTGGTGGATCTGACTACGATGTTTCGTATGATCTGACTGTAGATGAATCAGGTACAATCTATGTTGCTGGCTACACGGAATCGTCCGACTTTCCCGTTGCTTCTGGATATTCGGAAACAATTGGGGGTGAGAGTGATGCTTTCTTCTTTATCCTTGAAAAGAATGGTACACAACTATTGCACTCTTCTTATCTTGGGGGTTCAGCTTACGACCAATCCCATGGAATTGGTATAGATTCTCAAGGCAACATCTATGTTGGTGGATGGAGCACTTCTGAGGATTTCCCAGTAACAACAGGAGGACTCTTCTCAGAGAGGGCTGAACGTGATTGCTTCATCACGAAATTCAATCCCGATTGCTCAGCGATTGATTATTCCATTATTTTTGGAGGAAATGATGCTGATGAAATAGAGGGGATGACTGTTGATGAGAAAGGCAATGTTTACGTAACCGGATGGACAAAGTCCACTAATTTCATCACAGTTCATGCACCTTTCTATACAACCGATGATACAACTGCAGCCTTTTTATCTAAGCTGAACACGACAGGTGATTCATTTTGGTACTCCACATATCTTGACTGCCCCTTTGAATCCGGAAGAAGCATTATGAAAGATGTTGAAATCGACAGCACAGGAAATGCAACAGTTGTTGGTTCTTATTGGCCCTCATCCGGTTATGGGTCTGCTCAGGTTATTAAAGTAGCTAACATCGGTGATCTTGATGGAGATGGAGTTGGAGACTCATTAGAGGAATTATATGGGTCTAATCCTTATCGTGCAGATACAGATTCAGATGGATTATCTGATTTTGAAGAAATCTTCATCTACGGAACCGATGTGAATAACCCAGATACCGATTCTGATTCACTGAGTGATGGTTTTGAAATACAAATCGGGACTGATCCATTATCCCCTGATTCTGATGGGGATGGAATGATAGATTCCTGGGAATATGAGAATGGTTTTGATCCACTAGATGATGAGGTCCCATTCGAAGAGGCTGTTCTCTTTTATCGATCTCACATCTTTCTGTTGGTTGGTGGATTGATATTAGTAGTAGGACTCGTCTTCTACTGGAAAAAGTTCAGATAATATTTGATACCAACAATACGAAACAACAGGTCAGAACAATACAGGTGAGTCTATGCATCTAAAAGAGGTGGCGCCGCCGGTAGTA
>JBHLOX010000056.1:0-16394 GCA_048940045.1 Promethearchaeota archaeon | reverse complement strand
GAGTACATGCCTGCTCCCTTCATGTCCTTACTCTTCGATGACTGTATTGCCCGTGGAAAGGACTATCATGATGGTGGACCGAGGTACAATTCAACATACATCCAAGGAGTGGGAATGGGCACAATTACAGACTCTCTATCTGCAATCAAGTTTCATGTCTTTGAGAAGAAACAGTACACGATGAAAGAGTTACTTGAAGGACTTGGTACTGACTTTGAAGACACTGAAGTCATGAGAATGACGCTCCTCAATAAGACTCCGAAATATGGTAATGATGATGACTACGCTGACACACTTGCAAAGGATGTGTTCAATGTCTACTTTGAGTTAATAGACGGGCGTCCAAATACCAAAGGTGGGGAATATCGAGTGAATTTGCTACCCACCACAGTTCATGTTTATTTTGGGCAAGTGACAGGTGCAACACCCAATGGTAGGAAAGCAGGGGCCCCTCTCTCTGACGGAATCTCTCCTAGTCATGGTGCCGACACAAAAGGACCCACTGCTGTCATCAAGTCTGTGGCGAAGATTGACCATTGGAAGACAGGCGGAACTCTCCTCAACCAGAAGTTCATGCCTGAGGTATTAGCTGACTCAGAGGGTAGGAAAAAGCTTGGTGATCTCGTTAGAACCTACTTCAAACTGGGTGGTCATCATATCCAGTTCAATGTAATCCATGCTGACACACTCAAATCCGCCCAGAAAAGCCCTGAGCTTTATCAAGACCTTATAGTCAGGGTCGCAGGCTACAGTGATTACTTTGTCAACATTGGCAAGGACCTGCAGAATGAGATTATTGCTAGGACCGAGCAGAAACGCTTCTAGAATCACTCCAATATATGCCATTACTGGTTTTGGTCAGTGGGCAAATCTTAAAAACAGAGGTCTGCTCCGCTCGCGGTGTAGTAAGAATAGCCCGAGTGATGTGACTATTCGACTTTGTGATGATTTTGATATCACACGGGCTGCAAAACTACAGGTGAAAACTAATGGCGCATAGAAAGAAACATGCACCTAGAAGAGGTAGCCTTGCTTATCTCCCCAGAGGAAGGGCGTCTAAGTTCCTACCTAGAATAAAGAACTGGCCGTCCTATGAAGGAGACTCTGCAAAACTCCTCGGTTTCGTTGGCTACAAGGCTGGTATGACTCATGCAGTGATGACAATTGATAACCCTGAAAGTCCTTACAAAGGACAAGAAACAGTGATTCCAGTCACAGTCATTGACACACCACCAATCAGACCATTCTCAATCCGTGGCTACCAAGCTACTCCTTATGGTCATAAACTGGTCACCGAAGTCCTTGCAGAAACCCTCTCAGAAGATCTTCGGAAAACAATGCCTTTCCCCAAGGACTATGACCAAGGAGCAAAGATGAAAGATTTCGAGGAGAAACTCGACTCACTTGCGGAGATTCGGATGCTCATTCACACTCAGCCAAGACTTGCGGGAGTGCCCAAGAAGAAACCCGATATAACAGAGTACAAGGTGGGTGCTCCAAGTGTCAGAGAGGCCTTTGAGTATGCCCAGAGCATTCTTGGTACAGATGTTCGAGTGGCAGATATTCTCGATGAAGGAATCCTAGTCGATAGTATTGCTGTGACCAAAGGTCACGGATTTCAGGGTCCTGTGCGACGATGGGGAATACGAATTCTCCAGCACAAGTCACGAAAAACAAAACGCGGGGTGGGCTGCATTGGCCCATGGACTCCTACGAATATCAGGTATTCAGTACCTCGTCCAGGACAGACCGGATTCCATACTCGAACTAGCTTCAACAACAAGATCTTGAAGATGGGTGAGCGTGGTGAGGAAATCACCCCCTCCGGAGGTTTCGTGAATTACGGCGTAATCCGCGGTGACTACATAATGCTCCATGGATCTATCCCTGGTACAGTCAAGAGACCGGTACGATTCAGATTCGCCATCCGTCCAAAGAAGGGACACGTGGATGCACCTACTCAGGTGAGCTACATTAGTACAGCATCGAAGCAGTAGTGGAGGTTGATAGCTATGGCAAGTGTAAAGACATACAATTTGAAGGGTAAGCCTACAAAAGGATCAGTTGTACTACCCTCACAGTTTGAAACGCCATATCGGCCAGACGTGATTAAGAGAGCCGTTCTAGCAGTCCAATCACGGAGGTACCAACCCTATGGTGTTGATGAACTAGCTGGAAAACGAACTACCGCTCAGAGCTGGCAGACTGGACATGGTAGATCAAGAATGCCTCGTGTAAAAGGGAGTGGTACTGGCGCTGCCAACAAGGCTGCGTTTGCTCCTGGAACAGTTGGTGGCCGAGTTGCACATCCCCCAGAGTCTAGGAAGGTTATCGTTGAGCGGATAAACACAAAGGAGAACCGCTTAGCTATTCGTTCAGCTATTGCAGCCACTGCAAATCCCAAGTTTGTAAGGGCGAGAGGTCACAAGATAGACAATGTTCCTCAGATACCTCTGGTTGTAAGCGATAAGTTGGAGTCTCTCTCCACAACCAAGGAGGCCTTTGAAGCATTAATCTTCTTAGGACTCGGAGATGATCTTGATAGAGCTAGAGATGGTCGTGGTATTAGAGCTGGGAAGGGAAAGATGCGGGGTCGTAAGATGAAGACTCCTAGGTCACTACTCATTGTTGTAGGAGAAGACTCTGGTATCTCAAGAGCGGCAAGAAATCTCCCTGGAGTAGATATCACAGAGGTCCAAGGATTAAATGCAGAACTTCTAGCTCCTGGAACACATCCTGGACGCCTTGTGGTCTGGACAAAGTCCGCTATTGATAGGCTTGAGAAGGAGAATCTATTCGTTTGAGGTGAGAAAATGATAGATCCAAATGAAATCATTATTCGCCCCGTCGTTACAGAGGCAAGCCTTGAAGCTGTGGATAAAGAGAATAAACTCATCTTCTATGTAGTTCGAACAGCAAACAAGACCACAATCAAGTGGGCGGTTGAAAGCCTCTATGAGGTTGTGGTCGAGAAAGTCAACACTCTCATAATGCCCGATGGAAAGAAGAAGGCATTAGTGAGGTTAGCACCTGAATACAGTGCCGCAGAGGTTGCAACCAGCCTCGGGATCTTCTAAGGGGGTTTGTAAATGGGTAGACGAATCCTGGTACAACGGAAAGGTCGTGGTACTACTCAATGGAGGTCACCAAGCCACAAGAAGATAGCACCAGCCAGACATCCCAAATGGGCTCCAAATAAGACCTACATAGGCACTATTGTGAACCTTCATCATGAATCTGGCAGAGGTGCTCCACTTGCAGAAATCAGGTATGAAGGTGAGTCCAAGATACACTTCATGGTAGCACCAGAAGGCGCTCAGGTTGGTCAAACAATTGAATGCGGAGAAGATGCTTCGTTGGCTAATGGCAATACTCTGATGCTAGAGCATATACCTGAAGGCACTCCCGTCTACAACATTGAGGGAAGCCCTGGAGATGGTGGAAAGTTCGTAAAGTCATCTGGTCTTGCTGCGACAATCGTGTCAATTGACAAGACCAAGGCTATGGTTAGACTCCCGAGTGGTAGACAGAAAGCCTTCAGTCCTAGATGTAGAGCAACAATCGGTATCGTGGCTGGTGGTGGTCGCCAAGAGAAGCCATTCCTAAAAGCTGGTGCAGTCTGGCACCACACGCGAGGAAAGGCAAGAAAGTGGCCTGTTGTCAGAGGCGCTGCTATGAACGCTGCATCACATCCACACGGTGGGGGCTCACACCAGTCACCTGGTCGACCGACCACTGTCAGTAGACATGCACCGCCTGGTAGAAAAGTCGGCAACATTGCAGCTAGACGAACTGGTCGTAAGAAGTAGAATGAGATGAGAGGGGACCCCTCTCTTCTTACCTTTATTTTTTCAAATCACTCGTATGCCAGTATTACATACAACCATATCTCACTAATTCCTCAGCATCTCAGAGGACTAGACATGCGACTCATAGCTGTGCATTTGCCGGAGAAGATTGTTGAGGACATTCAACGCCTAGTGGACAAAGGTCTTTATCCTAACAGATCAGAAGCGATTCGTAATGCCATCCGTGACCTGTTAAAACGGGAGTTATGGGACGGCACTATAAACACAAGTGGTAGGTTGAGTGAGGTCGTAGGATAATGAAATCATTGATTGATGCCGCACGAGAACACAGTCGTGGTGAACGAGGTATGTCTACGGGTCGCGATATGGGACAAGCCCGGATTGTGGTTGTGGGGTGTGGTGGTGCTGGAAATAACACAGTGAAAAGGCTCATGACTATTGGTGTTCAGGGTGCTGAATGCATTGCTATCAATACTGATCGCCAACATCTAGCAGTCACAACAGCACACAGGAAGCTTTTGATTGGTGAAAGGATAACTCGTGGATTAGGAGCTGGTGGGTACCCACATGTAGGAAGAGCCGCTGCAGAGGAATCAACTGGTCAACTAACTGAACTTCTACGAGATGCTGATTTGGTGTTCATTGCGGCTGGAATGGGTGGTGGAACTGGTACTGGAAGTGCTCCTGTAGTTGCAGAGATAGCCAAGAATAGCGATGCAATTGTTGTTGGCGTCATTACAATGCCATTCAATCTAGAAAGAACACGAATTGACAAGGCAAAAACAGGTCTGGCGCGTTTGCAGGAAAATGTAGACACTGCAGTAGTGATTGACAATCAAAAACTAATGGAGCTGGTCCCAGACCTTCCATTAGAGGAAGCTTTTGGAGTTGCAGATGAGGTTCTTGCGAACATGGTGAAGGGAATCACAGAAACAATAACCATGCCCAGTCTGATAAACCTCGACTATGCTGATGTTCGTTCAATAATCTGTAATGGGGGGGTTGCACTTGTGGGCCTTGGAGAAGCCACCGGAGCTGATCGTGCCAATGAAGCCATAAAGAATGCACTCAATAGCCCTCTTCTGGAGGTTGAATGGAGCGGGGCAACTGGTGCATTGATCCACATTACAGGTGGTCCTGACATGAGTCTGGCTGAATCTAACAAGGTTGGTGAACTCGTGTCCGAAAAGATGAGCCCCGATGCCAATGTCATATGGGGCGCACGGGTCGACCCCAGACTCAGCGGTATTCTTCGTGTCATGCTTATTCTTACCGGAGTCAAGAGCCCTCAACTCCTAGCGCGTTCTAAGGATGAGAGTAAACTCTCCTCGACCACAAAACGCCTTGCAGAATATGGGGTAATAAGTTCTCAAACAACATTCCTAGGCTCTAGAGTGGCCAGAGAACGAGCCTTTGGCAAGATTCCTGAATCCCAAGGAAGATCATGGGAAGACCGTCTCAAACCCATAGAACGAACTCTAGCTCGAAAATCACCAAAGGAAAAAGAAGCCAAGAAGAGAGAGCTTGAAGAGCTCGGTCTTCGAAAACTTCTCTAGTCCAAAATCTATTGACAATGGCTTTAGTCGCAGCGAAAAATCTAGTCAAGCCTAGTCTTGACTCAAGAATGTGTTCTGGTCACATGCTCATATTTTCATTGTATCTTCTATGCTAGACCGTGTTCTTTCAACCAGTCGTCCGCGATGACTGCAACTCGTTCATATAGAGGACCACTACCCTCTATGCCGTCCTTTGAGATACGGATCTTGTTCATGACGAGTATTATCCCTGTATCTGGATAAAACTGCACGCCACCAGGTGGGAACGTCTTTTCTAGCTCCTTTGCAAGCCCTTCAAGACTGATCTCTCTCTCTGCAACTGAGAATGAAACAATGCTATTTCCATAGATGAATATCTTTGGAATGTTTGTTTCATCATCAGCAACAACATCCGAGAGGACAATACTGAGAGTATTCTGGTCAATACCCTTCAAGGTGCCCGCATAGGTCTTGCCTGTGTTGATTACTACTTCAACGGTTGCACCAACAACCGCTGCAAGCTCGCGGTTGAAGGCTCTCATTGCTGCGACATCTGACATATAGTTTCACCACTAAAGTGATTGAAATCAGAGTTGAGGGCGCAGTCATGCCGTTTTAAAATTGATGCTAGCACGGTCTCTACCTGCTGCATCTCAAGATTTTGTCTATCGGTGCTTAAATTGGACTAACAATCACGTCAGGGCAGTTCATAACAGAGTAGAGGCCAGATACATGGCAACAACACAGGTTCAAGAGATAGTCGACTCCGAACAAACAGAGTCATCTGTGTGGTCAACAATCAGTCTCCTTAAGATTGGGGGAATCATGTTAGCAATTGCTACAGCTTGGAGAGTAGTGGATCAATTTGTACTTGGTCTTGGTGATACATGGTTGAATATCATGCCATCAAAGCTGTTTCCATTTCTGATTATTATGGGCTTTTTCTGGAGTTTTCGACCAAAAGAAATCGATTCAGTTCTTGGTGTTACGAGAGAGAACTTGCAAGCCCAACTCGCAGTTGGACTTTTCATTGGCATAGCAATCTCCTTTGGTATTGACTTTGGAGGGACGGTTGTATATGGGCTTTTTATCGACCCAACATATCCATTACAACTTTACATCTTGAACAAAGAGCTGTTAGGATACATGTTGTTGTTCTTTCTAACAAACGCGTTCCTTGAAGAAACACTGTTTCGGGGTCTTCTGATTAACTCTTTCAAGACGAGTCAGAGCTCTAACAGAGCAATTTTGTTATCTGCCGTTATTTTCGGTGTTTGGCATGCAGGTTGGCCCCTTGTCAACGGTGCTGTTGGAGCTGACGCATTGAATCAAGTTGCCTCAATGGTCTTTTTCACAACAATTCTCGGGATATTCCTTGGTGTTTACTATGAACGATTCAGTTCTAGTCGCTCGCTTATGGGCCCAATTCTAGTGCACACGATGTTCAATTACATCAGTGAGTGTTTCAAGATTGGTCCCGAGCCTGTTATTCAGGGTCCAGATCTTATCTTTTCAAATCCTGGGCTTATGGCTACTACACTTCTGATGTTCTTCTTGATATTCATTCCTTTAGGCGCTATCCTCTGGAAGTACAAAATCGAACAAGTTTCGGTCATGTGGCATCGATTGATTGGCGAAGAAAACGACACAGAACAAATCCACTCTGATGATGAAATTATGAAAAGTAAAAATGATAGTGAGGTTTAGAAAATGCAAATTGGTACAGACTTGGTCTTGTTATCGAGTATGGCAACAGTAATTATCGCCATCTCTCTTGGTGGATATCTGGGCCGAAAGTGGTTATCTCAGAAGGCCCGGCTCATTACCGATCTCCCTTTGGTCTTTGCAATCGCTTTCGTGAGTCAGGCCTTCAATATCACGATAGTCACATTGCAACATATTGGTTTGCTGCCGGATGTAATGATATTCTTCCGGATTCGCACAATAGGAATTGGTGGCTCAATCATTCCAATATTCGGTGCCATACTTCAAATCTGGGCACCCTCTATCCAGAGATATCACAATCGGTTGGTCTATCTCCTTACACTCTACTGGTTGGGGATAGACTTTCTCGTAGCAACTGAAACCCTAATCATGACTCTCCTAATTCCAGTCTTGGTTATCTTAGGAATCATGATGATGTTTACATTCATCATAACTTGGAGAACCGGACGACTCAAGGAGGTTAGAAGCGAACTCATGATCATATCAGTTCTCTTTGGCATGGCCAGCCAGATTCTGCGAGTCCCACTCCTTACGACATCTCTATTCTATGTCCCAGACATATTACTGATGATCTCAATGGTTCTAACTGCCTTAGCGTTTGCGAATCCATGGTATCATCGAGATACAAAAACCCGACCTGAAGTATCCCTTCATATGGTCGGTATCTCTGAATGATGTCTTGTTTAGCACAGAACCTTTTGGTCGTCAATACCTCATGCGTCTATACATGAGATAGAAGATTAGTGGAATAATTATGAAAGTGAAGGGAGTTATCAAGCTAATGTAGAGAATGCCTATGGGCGGCCAAACTTCAAAGAGCTGAAACATTGGTCCCCACAAAAGAGTATCTCCAAATACAAGAAATGCATTGCCTACTATATCGAATAACAAAGTACCATAGGGTGCACTTACTAAGAACACACCTCCAATAATGAAAGACAGAATTGTCCAAAGGGTGACAGATCTCAACGCAACACGAAAGTATGCATAGTCTCCCTTTTGATACTCATCTTCATCGAGTGCTGACAGGGCAAGTAGTAATTCCTCTGAGTATTTTGGACCTCCCGGACCCATCGCAATTAGAGATCCAAAGAAGAATATCAGCACTGCTCCACCTAGCAGCATATACGCAGAAACAAGGAAAATCCCGAAAATGAATCCAAAAGAGCCTACTAAAATCCCAAACCAGATAACAGTAATGAGAGTGCTATACATCATCTGGTTCTGAAACCAACCCCCTATACGACCATGCTTTGTTCTTGTCATATTCTCAATAACCCACTGCTGAGAGAAACAGTTTGCATACTCGGTATTGCCTGAGAGGTCTACATCATTGACATCAAAGGAAGCCTCCAAAGTCCTCTTCAGTGTCCAATACTTCCTAAAATATCTAAACCTATCAAAAGCTGAGATAAGAACAATCGCCCCCGTCAATGCCAACGAAACAATAATTTCAATCATGATTCATCCCTAATAGATAACAGATATCCGAAGACCTCTTCAAGGTAGGTTTTTCTTCAGACCAAACGAAATTTAAAGAGTCCCCCTAAAGCAATTTTGCTGGCGCAGAGAGTAATAGAGAAAAGTAGGAACATATTCTCTGCAACACGGGAGATCTGCGTCTTGACAGATAAAGATAGAACAGAAGAAAGGAAAATTATTCGTAAATGGCTGAAACGAACAATCTATGTGGCTCTCATCATTATTGTGTTTGTCAGTGTTCCCTTTATCGTGGATGCATTGGCTCTCTGGGCGGCTGGAGGCGACTGGACCCAAGCGTTCATGCATGCATGGTTCGCGGATGCAGGAGCTGCTCAGATTTTCTTACTCGGATTTGGTGTAATTATTGGTCTTTTTTCCATCATCAGTTATTTCATAATTAGTATCTTCAGTGGCGAAGAGGGCGGATGGTAAGCCAAGAATTGGAGGAAGATGTATTCTCTTCTTTCCCGAATTAAGCTCCACAGACTATATGCACAGAGGTCCTGAAGCACGAATTAAATCATCTATTCTTTGAAACTGGATGGATTGGCACCCTAGGGAATTGGTTATTAGTCTCTCCCACCGCAGCTAAATTTGGTGTTGGCAAAATGGTCTCTCAAAAACACTTTGCACTACAATACCTCCGCGAAGAAAGTCTTCCTGATCCATTCTGTCCAGGCTGCGGGGCTGGAGAAGTGTCTAACGCTTTTCTCAAAGCGGTCAAAGAATTGGGACACGAAAATCTTGCTGAATTTGCATTTGTTTCTGGGATTGGCTGTAGTGCATGGATCCCCTCGCCTCACTTCAAGGCTGATACATTACACACAACACATGGTAGAGCAATTGCCTTTGCTACAGGTCTCAAATTGTCTCAACCAGAACTGAGAGTCGTTGTGATAAGTGGGGATGGAGATCTGGCTGCAATCGGAGGAAATCATCTCATTCATGCTGCTCGACGGAATATGGACATGACTGTTATCTGTGTTAATAACTACATTTATGGAATGACTGGAGGACAAGTAGGACCCACAACATTCACCGGAGACCATACAAGCACAACACCCTATGGCAATCCTGAGCGCCCATTTGATTTAGCGAGGTTAGTCACAGCAGCTGGCGCCAACTATGTTGCACGATGGACAACTGCTCACCCAAACCAAGCATCAAAATCAATGAAGACCGCTCTAGAAAGGGAAGGTTTCGTTTTCATTGAGATGATCTCACAATGTCCCACTGCTTATGGCAGAAGAACACATTCTGGTTCACCCCCAGAGATGTTGAAGTGGTTCAAGAAACTTCCAATTCGCAAGAAAGGAGACCCCATTGACCAGCGAATTCCAACCAAGGAAGGAATGGATTTGGGAGTCTTTGCTGATAAGCATGAAGCTCCGTTTACCGAACTACTGCGTGAAACATACCGCAATTTGGCGGAGTAGAGATTTATGAGGACCGAAATAAGAATCGCTGGTACTGGTGGAATGGGTGTAGTCTTAGCTGGCGTGATTCTTGGGCATGCAGCTGTTGTCTATGGAGGTTTCGAGGCTGTTCAAAGCCAGAGCTACGGTTCCGAGGCTAGGGGAACTGCAGCTAAAAGCGAGATCATTGTGAGTGATCAACCAATCAATTATCCAAAAGTCAGAGGGTCTGACTACTTCATCGTGATGTCACAGAAGGCACTGGAGATGTATCTGCCAAGCGCCAAGAAAGGTAGTGTAATCATTGTTGATCCTGATCTTGTTGACACCAAGAAGATGAAGGGCTATGAGATTGTCGAGGTTCCAGCAATGAAGACAGCTGATAAACTGGGTTTAAGGCTTGTTTCCAATATGGTCATGCTTGGAGCGTTTGCGAAGAAATCTGGCCTATTCCCACTAGAAACTCTTGAGAAGGCAGTCGCTGATCATATCAATTCAAATACTCTTGATTTAGACATCAAAGCAATACGGGCTGGAGCAGAACTCGTTTAGCCTCCATGAATCAGTGGCAGGACCACAATAGTATCACCCTCATTCATTCTTGTATCAAGCCCCCCACTAAGACCAATATCTACTCCATTACATAGAATCAACGCATCCCTGTCAATCACTTCTGGACTCGACCACACTTCCTTCACGCTTCTTTCACACTCAATCACGACACTCAATATATCTGACAGACTGGTATTATTATCCAGCTCTAACTCAATAGTTCCTTCTCTGAACTTCTTGGCCAATGGTCCTCTAAAATGAAGTGTGACTTTCATGATGCATTGCCACTCGCTCAGGGTGAGTGAATGCTTGATAAAGTGAATGATTCGTGCTCAAGTATGAAGCTCTATATGGGGTGACGCTTAGCCGAGGTTATGGTTGTGGAATGCGAGCAAGAAGGACCTGTGGCTGTTTCAAGCAGGTATGCTAGGATCTTTGGTATTGCAGAGCCGACAGAAAAAGTGGTTCGCCTAGTCAAAATCATATCTGTGCTCCTTCCAGCCTTTGCAGCAAGCTTTCAAATCAGCACTACATTCTGGATGATCTATATTGCAGAGTCTCTGGGCAACGGTGACTACTTTGCTGGACTCACACTCGTAGGTCTTTTGGTTGTTCTTCAGATGGCAATCCAGACCTCACTCGACTATCCAACAGGGGCAATCGGAGACTGGATCGGACAGCGATATGTGATAACCTCCGCTCTTCTCTGCTACGCAGCAGCGTTTGCTCTCTCATCATTCATTGTAAAAGACACACCAGCGCCAATGTGGATTTATGTCACCATCTACATGTTGTTTGGACTTGGGTCTTCTCAGGAGAGTGGCGCCTTCAATGCATGGTTCGATAACAATTACAGGGTTGCCATGCCGCATGACAAGGACCGTAAACAATATGGCGTGTTCCAAGGGCGGCTTGGTATGGTGTGGCAGGTTTCATCAACCTTAGTCCTACTTCCAGGATCATGGCTTGCCTACTTGTACGGAGAAACATGGGTCTTCAGCTTGCAAGCAATCTTTGCCGTGCTCCTAGCTGTTGTAGTGTTCAGAATTGTCAAAGACCTCCCTGGAGTGAGAGATGAAACTGAAGAAAGACCCTCTCTTGGAGAATATGGATCACTCCTAAAGGATGGGTTTAGATTTCTCTGGTCTAGTCGGTTTGTTTCACTCATTATCCTCGGTGAGGTTGTGATGTGGAGTATAGGTCCAGTCTGGTGGAACCTCATTTTGTTTCCTCTATACTTCAGTTTCCTTGTAACAATGGTTGCGGTGAGTGCCTTCAGGACCCTTGTCTTTATCCCACAGGCCATAGCAAATGAACGAAGTGGTGTGCTTGCCAAGAGATTCGAACCAAAGAAATGGATACCGCGTTTTAGACTCTTACAGTTCACAGGAGTCATCTTCTACCTGGTACTTGCAGCCATAGTTTACTTATTCCCGGGGATTCCAGCAGGCACGGATCCAGAAACAATCGAGTTCTATACAGTAATGATTCCATTTACGAATCTCCCATTGATTGAGATTCCGGTTCAGACAGTGATTCCAGTGATTCTCCTCTTCCTTCTCTTCATCAGCCTCAACATGTTTGGTGCCATTGCAGGTATTCTTACACAGAGAGTGATGTTGGATGTCATTCCGAACCGAATCCGAAACTCTATGTACTCGCTTCAACCCACACTGGTCATGCTACTATCAATGCCACTTATTGCATTCTTTGGATGGTTCATCCCCTTTACTGGGGGTTTCTTACTGACATTCATCATCTGCTCTATGATCTCTCTTCTTGCAGTACTTATGATAGTAGCAGCCTTCAATAATCCTATACCAAAGGCTGACGAACTGGTTCCTGCCACTGAAAAAGAGCAGGAAGAGGTCCAAGAGATGGAAGTCACATAGGATCTCTATTTCGCCTTCGTCTTCTCTATTGATTCCTTTAGAACGGTTGCGTTCAGTTCCCCAGCATGGAACACCTTACCACTTTCAATATGGTTGAATGTTATCTCTGCTGGACTGAATAGAAGAGGGTCTACCTTGTAGAAGTCGTTTCCAACACTCTTGAACAGGTCGTAGAATGGTTGACCATATTGTTCTGATGAAGACGATGGAACCTTCTCAATGACCTCATTCAAGTCCTTATCGTCATCACGGACAAAGTAGAAGGTCCTACCTCCATACAGGATGCAGTCGTTTGTAACACCCATTGCTCTTGCATCTTTTTTCGCCACAGGAGCGACAGGAGCAACGCCATATCCTGATCTAACCCTATCGAGGTCAAATCCAATCTCATGCAGTTTGTGCATACCCACTTCAACAACCCTAGCTGAAACCTGTATTGAACCCACAAGGCATGCTGTAGGAGCTAGAAGGCAGTAGAGGTCAGAGGTTGCTATGTTGCATTTGTCAGCAATATATTGAGCAACTGCATCTGGGGGCACTTCCCTTGTTTCGAGAAGGATTACCCCAACCTTGGCATCATCAGCGTAGTTAAGGTGCTTGTAAAGTTTCTTTTCAACACGAGCAAGAGCTCTTGCAGGACCTGAACCCATGGCAAAGTAACCTTCTTCGTTAATCAGCCAACCTGCATACTGAGATCCCATACATGCAATCTTCGGATGGTCAGAGCTCACAACAACAGCGGGCAGATCCATGTTTCCGATGTGCATCTTGGTATGTCTGACGACACCATGACCTCCAAGACATATCTCGCTTACCAGTTTTCCGAGTTCATCGGTGCCTGTTACATCAATACCGGTATCGATGACTGTTGTACCATTCTTCAGTTCACTGACAGTACAATCTAATTCCTCTTTGTTGTCCATTATCTCCTTCGTAATCTCGAATGCCCCTTCATTTACACTAATTCTCATGTCGTTTCTCTCCTTATATCAAGTGCTGGTTTTTAGAAGCACGAACGAAAATCTCTTCTCCTGGAGTCGCTTCTGAGAAGTCTCCCATATACTTGACCCATTTCTCTGAAGAATCAATATCTTCAGAAAGGAAGTCAGGTCTGCGGTCTTTCAAGTATCGAAGATAGTAGTTGATGAATTCTCTCTCAGAACTTCCACTGAACTTGTAAGTTGGAAACAGGGAATCCAACTTTCCGAGACAGAAAATCATACCTTTTGTTGCTTGGACACCTACGCGTTCGGCCATATCACCAGCAACGATTATAGTGCCACCCATCATGCGAATCGCTGATTGAGGTCCTACATTCCCCTTCACAGCAATGAATCCCTTCCGCATGTGAGCTGCCATTTCACGTCCTACATTGCCCGCCACATAGACACGGCCTCCTTTCATGCCTTCTGTAGTGCCACGATATCCAGCACAGAGATAGTCTCCGGCATCTCCTTCAATCTGGATATTACCACCCTCCATCTCTGCAGCAGCCCAAGGTCCCACTGATCCTTTGACATGGATACGGCCGGCTATCATCTCCGCTCCGAGATACATACCTGTATCTCCTTCAACGGTGATTCTGCCTCCATTCATCCCTTTTCCAATCATCTTCACTTTCTTGAGGTCACCCTTGACCAGAATCTCGGTTTCATCTGGAGTCGGACCACTCTCGCCGCTGATGGAAAAGAAGTCTTTGAGCTTGAGGACCTCATTGCCCTGTTGAATGGGTATCTCCTCAATCTCTTTCTTACTCTTTCCAGCGAAATGAGTAGGTGTTATCGTATCCGCCTCGAGAGGAATATCAGGAGCCTTTTTTACTGACAAAATCACTGTCATGAGCCCAACCACCTTTGATTTTTCGTGAGGATTATCCCCCTGATAAAACCTACTGCAGTTCTCACGGAAGACGGAAAAAAGAAAAGGTGCCCTTGTCTTGAAAATTCACTCAGCTGGTGGTGTGAAATGGAGATAAACGGAGTTCCAATCGAAGACACATTTGCTGAAGCCTTTGGCATGCACATGAACCGTACAATAATTACAGCATATTCCGAGGAATGGGCTCGGGTAACTGCTACAGAAACAACTGGTTTCGGGACCTCTGTGATTATGGCTCCAGCGGAAGCCGGAATCGAATACATAATGTCGCCTGATGAAACCCCTGATGGCCGTCCAGGCGTACGAGTTATCTTTGCTGTGGGGTCAAAAAAGAAACTAGAACCCCAACTTCTTGCAAGACTCGGACAGTGCGTACTGACAAGTCCTACTGCCTCT
Organism: Promethearchaeota archaeon; assembly: GCA_048940045.1. Classification (GTDB taxonomy): domain Archaea; phylum Asgardarchaeota; class Thorarchaeia; order Thorarchaeales; family Thorarchaeaceae; genus SMTZ1-45. The sequence goes on along the minus strand of JBHLOX010000056.1, from coordinate 1,710 downwards.
GCATTTGATGACACTCCCAAACCAAAGGACCTGTATGAGATTGGAAAGAAAGTTGCGATGTTTGGTGATGGCTTCCAGACAAAGAAAGGTCCTATTGATGGACGAGTTCTTTGGTTAATTCCTAGGATGAGTGGTACCTGTGTGATACAGAACATGTTTGGACGTGTGAAAGGAGTAGCTGGTGGCAACATTATCTATTGCTGTGAAGACGTAGAAAGTGGCATGAACAGCGGGATGGCTGCCGTCAAAGCAATCGAGAAGGTAGAGGGCGCCTATACACCATTCCCTGGTGGTCTCGTAGGATCAGGCTCTAAACCCTCCTCAAAGTACAAGGTTCTGTTTGCTTCTACTAATGAGAAGTTTTGTCCAACTCTACGTGCTCTGGTTCCCAATACATTAGTACCAAAGGGTAGTGAGTTTGTTCAGGAGATTGTTATCAACGGTCTCACTGAGTCTGCTGTGGCTAATGCCATGAAGGCGGCTATTGAAGCAGTATGCGAACACCCGGGAGTCACAAAGATGACTGCTGGTAACTATGGAGGAAAACTTGGAGAGTACCAGATCCATCTCCATGACCTATTCAAGTAGTCAGTCTTTCTTTGCACCCTTTTCTGAAATCCTTCCCGCCTCAATTGGTGTTTCCGAGAACATCATAGGTTGATTTGGGGAGTATGACGGTTCCTGACTGGTCAGTCTCATGACCATCTCATCTCCTGTATTGAAGGCGCCCCTGAACTGAATCTCCAATATTGGACTGTAGAGTAGAAGAGGGAGAAAAATCGCAATCATCACATAGCGAAGTGGCCATAGATTATAGTCAGCAGGATTCAGTAGTATCTGATTAAGCTTGAATGCGATTTCAATGAATCCCCACCAGAAACCAAAGAAGATACTGACTTGTCTGAGAAGTTTCAGCCTGTTATACATCCCAAAGGTTCGAGTCATCCAATCATCGTATTCTAGATACCCAAAGGGATATTCCAGAACACCGCGTTTTTGCACTGTTGTCACGGCAAGTTTTCCGATGAACTCTTTGTTCTCATTTTCAACAATAAGGAGAGTTCGAAACCGTCTCTTGAAGAAACCGCCAACTGTCATGATTGAGAAAGCAAACATCACAATTGCCCATACAATGGTGAGGGCTATCATAAGTGCTAAGATAATTATAAGGCAGATAACTACACCCTCTTCACCGCCGCCCCCGCCACCATTGCAGTAGCAATCACCACCTCCGCCGCAACCCCCATCGCCGAACACCTCAGAAGTCACTGAAACGCGACCCGTTTCTTTGGAATAAACCGCATTACTACCTGGGTTTACACCAGTTATACTCTCAATCTCTTTCTTAAGAGTAGAACCGGATATACCATATGCTCGTATTGCGACGGGTTTCTGGGGTTCCGACACATCTGAATAGTCGTCCACTTGCTCCAACCTCCACAATTCATAGAGAACATTTGTGATTATCACTTCTTCGATTTTCAAAAAACATGAACCCGGTAGAAATCTTTATCACCATTTTTCATGCGGAAAGCGAAGTGACAGCCTTTGGTTGTCGTACGGAAGCCTCAGTAGCTCAGACTGGTTAGATCGCCTCCTTGGTAAGAGAGCTGAACCACGCGTTCTGTTCTACTATGAGGAGGCCGCGGGTTCGAACGAACAGATGATTACCATCGTTCCGGAAATCCCGCCTGGGGCTCCACTTTTTCT
>JBHLOX010000197.1:0-4037 GCA_048940045.1 Promethearchaeota archaeon | reverse complement strand
TTAATGTGACTTTTCCACCAGGTGCAAGAACCGATTGGCATAGACATCCTGGTGGTCAAATTCTGCTTGTTACTGGAGGTAAAGGGTATTTTAGAGAAGAAGGTAAACCTGTGCAACCACTTCAAAAAGGTGATGTCGTAAAAATATATCCTAATGTCAAACATTGGCATGGTGCAACAGCAGATAGCTGGTTCGTACATATAGCTATACCCACTAATCGACACAAAGGGAAAACAGAATGGCTAGAGCCAGTAACAGATGAAGAATACCGCAATATGAAATCTAAAAAGCAGAACAAGTAACCAGTAGACTTGAAGTATCAACGCTGCATAATGAGAAAGTATGTATGAAAGAACTTCTTGCGCCACTCTATGAACGGGTCAAGTCTATGAAATAGGTCTCGATCAAATCGAGCTGGTTGAATATTCACCGGCTCTCCTTCCCTTTTTCCACTGGAATTTAACCACATCAAAGGTTTAGAATTTCTTGGTGAGATAATATTCATTGACATCATTAGGGTACGCGTCGGAAAAACCAAGTATTTCATACCCATGGCTTTTCAAGAATTCCACATTCTGGAAAGAGAAACACGCAATTTGTCCAGCGATGCATCTCCTCTTCTGTGCAAGTGTTTCTGCATGGATCAAGAGGTCCTTGCCATATCCAAGACCTCGATATCTATCATCAACCCACAATTCAGCTATGTTCAATATACCTAGAGTCGTATAGCCACTTATTCCTCCAATCACCTTTCCATCCTCATTCTTTAGCACAGCACAATAGTCAGTGTGTGGATATTCCTTCAGAATGTTTTGTACATGCTTGTCAAAGTTCCTCCCGAGTCCAGAACGAACTATTCTGAGCTCTTCCTCTAAGGGATCTAGGGTGATAGTAAATAGAGTGGGGTCGATATTTGGGGATATCCTGTCATTCAATGAGTCGAGGCGGGTCATCAAAATGTGTTCCTTGATTCCTCCCTGATATCCATCATAGGTTACGATGAGGTCATACCCAACTGCTTGATAAAAATCAGGTGCCTGCCAAGAGAACGTGTATACATGCGAAGAAACGCACCCAATCTCTTTTGCCAACCTTTGCGCTTCTAGGACGAGGTCCTTTCCATAGCCTAGTCCACGATATCTCTCATCAACCCATAGAACTTCGAGATATTGAGTCCAATAGAGAGTGCTAGTAAAGATACCACCAATGACTTCTCCGTCCTTATTCTTCAAAACCAGATTCTGCCAGGGTTGTGGACTGTTGAATTCTCCTCTGGTCTTCTCCATATTGTAAGATTCCAGTCCCTGTTTGAACATCTTTACATCATCATCAGATGGATTGCTAATGATTCTATATCGATTTGATTCGTTGATTTTGAAACCTCCCGGTTTAACATAGACCCCAACGCTGAATTGACTATATCTTTCTAACTACGCCTTTCTAATTACTTCTTTAGTTTTCCCGAAACATAAGAACGAACTCAAGACTAGATGAAAGGGAATCTACTAGATGTCTACTAGATGTTTGTTTGAAGAAAGTTAGAGTTTTTAGTATGATATTATCGCAAAGGAGATATGATTTCAGATGCTAAACACAGAAGAATGGCATTCACGCTTCTATGCCTGATTGTGTCTAGCACAATTTTCTCGAGCTTCTTGATTTTCATCGACTCATATTCCTACAACATTTGGGATTACGAAACTGACGTGGGACCGGCATCGATAGTGATTGTTGGCTCAGAAGGATTAGACTTCATGGATGAGATTCTAGCACTACCGGAGATTAACGGAGTTTCATGGCTCAAGATATCAATGGCATCTGTTATTGCATATCCTCTTGAATGGAATATCTCATTCGCTTGCTCAGAATCCAAGATTGAAAATACAAATGGTTACTCTATTCAAGGCCCCTTAGATGAGATAGCAAATAGGACTATTAGAGTGGGATGTATGGATGAAACATTTCAGGAAAATTTCCCTTCAATCACGAATATAACAAGCGGAAGATTACCTGAGAGTAACATGGAAATTGCATTTTCAGAATGGTTGGCTAGTATCTTCCATGTGACAGCAGGAGATATTGTAAGTTATGAACATGGTGTGACTAATCCGCAGTATTCAATGCTCCGTCTTGTAGGAATCTATTCACAAGATGAAGCGGATACGAGAAGTGGTGATTATTATAGACTTGCAGATGCTGTTATTCCTCCAGCACTCATAACCAACGATAGTCGGGAAGACTATCTTTTCTTGGATGTAGAACCCCGTCATCATCCATTAATCCCTTCTACTGGAGTTTCTTATCTAGCCAATATCGAGGAAAAAATCAGAGAGCTTGATCCCCAATACAGTTCATTTCATCATGTATCATTTTACATTGATGATATCTTAGCAAAAGGAATCATTAGGTATCAGTCTTGGCTATCGTCTACAAAGTTTCAGCAATCTGCTAGAATTATCGGTTTCATATTCTTTGCTATAGTTTTCACGGGATTTGGAATTAGGTATAACATAAAACACAAGAAGATAGAGATTGAGATGCTTAGAGCAAGAGGGGGTTCGAACACTCAGATTACCTTGTTATACCTTCGAGAGCTACTATTTCTTGGAGCTTTATCAATTATTATCGCTCTGGGTCTTGGCTTTTCGATAAGCAGAATCGGTTTCGCGACAGTAGGATTCTTTCATTTTGAACAATTAGGAACTAGTCCATTTCTGCTTTCACTCGATTCTATTATTATCTTGATTACATTGAGTATAGTAGTACCTTTGAGCCTGTTTCCGATTCTTCATAGCAACTCGAATATCGTTACAAAAGGATCTATTGGTTTTGGAGGTCATTTAAAATTAGCAAAACTGGTGCGGTTGTTTCGTTGGGACATTTCATTATCACTAGTTTCACTTGTAATTCTCCTGAGTGTCTGGGGATCAAGTAGTCTAATCACTCAGATCCCTATCTTTTCTCTTCTCGCATATGTTACGCCATTTACATTTTTCATTGGACTTGCAGGTATGATATCCAGATCATTAAAGACTAGCTCAAATTGGCTCTCTTCAAGACTCAGAAAACCAATTGGAAAACTTGCTTCTGGATTAGGAATAAGACGAATAAGCTCGAATGTGTCAACTTCTGGTACAACAGTACTAATCCTTGCCTTAGCAATCAGCCTTGCTTGGAATGGTGCTGTTTTCGAGGTCACATTGCCAAACACAATCCTCAATCAAACGAGATTCGCAATAGGCGGAGATTTAACACTCCGATTAAAAGATGATAGTAGGGACCTCTGGGATAATTTATACCAAAACATAACTGAGAGTCCAATAGTGGAAGGACTTTCAATTGTCACGACCTATGGACTCTCACTGTCTTCAGAAATGCAGAATCTTGTCGAGTTTGTATCTATAGAACCAATGCTGTACGCTGATGTTGGTTATGACTCACTTGGTACTCCACTAGCGCAATCAAATCTAATGTCTTCACTTTCTACACTAGATAAGAATCCCACTGGAGTTATAATGACCTCTGATATAGCAAGGAGCTATGGGTTGTCAGAGGGTGACACACTTAGAGCCTTTCGTGCCAATGGGTCAGAAGTAGAAACACTAGTCTTTAACATTCTCTCTATTGTTGAATCCCTACCTGACTCAATGGTTGGACCTAATGGTTACACACCACCTCCATCGGGCTATTCTACCAAAGTTGGTCGCGGTCAAATATGGATGCATATACAACATGCTGAAACGGTATTTCTGCATAACTCCTCTCTAGCCACGACTCTATGTGTTCGAATGCGTGAGGGTGCAAATGGACAAGAGCTTGTGGATGCAGTTCTTGGCTCCAATCTGGCAGATGCCATCTTGGGGTATGCAATTGCGAGTATAATCACAGAGCAGTCATCACTGCAAAATCTGTTTATCTTAGAGAGTTCTATCGATACAATTCTCATAATCATAGCATTGGGTTCTATACCAGTTGCATTTCTCATGCACTTTTATGAGCAATTGGAAGACAAAAGAAAGGAATCCGCTCTTTTGAGG
>JBHLOX010000055.1:0-16464 GCA_048940045.1 Promethearchaeota archaeon | reverse complement strand
TCCTTGAATCGGCGCTGGATCTTGGGATCTTCAAAGCGCGCTCCAAGAGTCTGAAGCATGGCTAGAATCTTGTCTTTGGACATGTAGACACCAAGCAAACAGGACACCTAGCCTGAGTTATATCTTTCCAAAATGAGATAGAAAGAAGAGAAGGTGATAGATGTCCGATATGTTTGAAACATACGAAAATTGTATGAATTGTGCGCAACCGTTTCATTTATCAACCATGTGCTAAGACCTGCTGCTCTAATTCGAGCGAGCGGATACCATTGACTGAAAATGATCAAGCAACTAAGAATAAGCAAATTGGAGAGAATAGAGAAAGAAAGACAAATTCAGCATACTATGCATGGGCTGGTGGTCTCGTCTTCACAGTAGTGTTTACATACATAATATGGGCAGTTGGTCCACTTCTCGACCCTGTATTAGCCACTCTACTTCCTGATCAGGGTGCAGCCTGGTATTTTTGGAAACTACCAGCGCGTGAGTTCATGACAATGTTCATTGTGTGGGGATTCTATCTTGCTCATCAGTTTTCGATTTGGGGGGTTATCTATTGGGCTCAGAAGAATCTAGCGCAACTTCGGACAAAACCAACAACTGGTCTCACAAGGTATAACTGGGCTGCAATAATGATTAATCTAACATTCATTCTGTTACATCTTATCCAGACTCATGTCTGGTTTGATGGACTCGCACAGGATGTTCCAATTTGGACCAGCCAAGGCTCAGTCATTGTGATGCTAGTCATCATACTCATTATTGAAAATCCAAGACGAGGGCTATTCTTAGGTAAGAAGATGGGCAAACCAATGACTGCGCGTGTTTCGGGCTTCTTCAGAAGAAACCATCCGTACATCATAGGGTGGGCCATTGTATACACATTTTGGTTCCACCCCATGGCATATGATCCTCAGCTGATAAGTGGGTTTTTCTATATGTTCCTTCTCTTCACTCAGATCTCACTTGCATACACTGTGGTGCATATCAATAAGGGATGGATTGTCTTGTTGGAAAGCTTTGTGGGTATTCACGCCTTCATCGTTGCAACAACCACAGCATCACAAGCGGCTATTGGAATCTGGGTCATGTTTGCAACAGGTTTTGCTTTCATGTTTGCATTTACCTACATCTTCATTTTTGATGTGCGGAGAGAAATACAATGGGGCGTCATTGCAGCCTACATTATATCCCTCATCTGGATATACATGCCTACTCAGTTTGGGGGATATGGGAGAGACCTTAGCTACCTCATACGTCTAGAGTTCCTTTGGATTCCAATCATTCTGTACCTGCTGGCAATTGTCTTTTCGGTGCTGGTTTTTGGCTATCTAAAACTGAGGAAGACAACATCTCAAGACTGAAGAAAAAGCGAGGAGGTTAATCCTCCTCAAACCACTTTTACATTGCTCATGATACAGAGTTTTGGAACACGTGTTCTAGACAAAATAGTTAACATTGTGAAGCCCATGACAGAAAGATTATATCGTTCGTCACTCTGGAGCTTCTGTAACTACGGTGCCTTGGAGAATATTCCCATGGTCAGCGAGTCAGCAAAGAAACCCCAACAGAAGACAAAGCCGACAGACGTCCTTGTCATTGGAGGCGGCATGGCTGGAATCAACGCCTCCTTAGGACTGGCAAATGGCGGTCATCGTGCACACATGATTGAGAAATCAGTGAACATTGGTGGAAATTATGTAGCCATCTACAAGATATTCCCAGCCCTTGAGTGCTCAGCGTGTGTTATGACACCCCTCACATCCTTTGTTGGCAAGCATCCTAACATCACTATTCATCCACTTTCTACTGTGGAGAAGGTGACTGGAAAGGAAGGTGACTTCACCGTCACTATTCGAAAGAAAGCTCGTTATGTCAATGAAGACAAGTGTACTGGCTGTCAATTGTGTATACGATCCTGCCCAGTTGAGGTGCCTAATGAATACGATAGAGGCCTCTCGCTCCGTAAGGCCATCTACATGAATTTCCCGCAACAAATCCCACTAATTGCGACAATCGATAGGGACTCATGCATCGGTTGTGGAACATGTGAGTCAGTCTGCCCACAAGATTGTATCATGTACGATGATGAAGACAAGGTCTACGAACTCAATGTTGGATCGATAATTATGGCCACCGGGTTTGAAGAGTATAGACCACTGGATTACAGTGAATATGGCTATGGAATTTTCCCCAATGTTGTTACAACCATGGAGTATGATAGACAAACTCACCCAACTGGTCCTACAGATGCACACATGGTGAGACCGTCAGACGGAAAGGAGCCTGAAAAGATTCTGTTCGTGAACTGCGTCGGAAGTAGAGATGTGAGGGAAAACATCAGTGGATACAGTGAACATTGTAACAGGGTCTGCTGTTCATTTGGTCTCAAGCTTGCACAGGTAACAAGGATGCATTATCCTGAGAACCACTGTGAAATAATCTACACATACATGGACATGCGAACAGCAGGAAAAGCCTTAGAAGAGTTCCTCTGGGACTCACAAAAGAATCGGGGCATCAAGTTCATACGAGGCAGGGTTTCCGAGATCCAAGAAGACCTTGACACTCATGATTTGTTTGTGAAAATGGAAGACACTGAATCAGGCGAGATAATCGAGATTGACAAGATCTCTATGGTTGTGCTTAATGCCAGTTTCAGACCAAGCGAAGGTTCGGCTGAACTTGCCAAGATTCTCAAGATTGACCTTGATGAAGCTGGGTGGATAAAAGAGAAACATCCGAACGCTGCAGCACTCGAAACAAACCGTGCAGGAGTCTTCGTGGCAGGTTGTGCGCATGGACCAAGAGATGGGACTGATTCGGTGAATGAAGGGAAGGGAGCTGCCATGGCTGCTCACTCTATTCTTCCCGTTCCAACACCTGAACCACTACCTGAGGTCCCTCCAGCAGATTTAGGAGATGAACCTCGCGTGGGGGTCTTCATTTGCCACTGTGGCGGAATTATTGGAAACGAGATAAGCTCACCAGGTCTTGCAGAATGGGCGAAAGATTTGCCTAATGTAATATATTCCACGGATTACATATTCATGTGCAGTGACCCAGGGCAGCAGCTTGTGACTGATGCAATCAAGGAGCACAAACTCAATCGTGTGGTAGTTGGATCATGTTCGCCATTGCAACATGAGTCAACGTTCAGAAGTGCTCTGGAAGCTGCTGGCCTCTCAGGATATTACTTAGTGGGACCAGTGGGTCTGCGAGAACATCTAGCATTAGTACACGTAAATGAAGACCCTGAGGTCAGACAAGAGAAAGCTCAGGATATGATTCGGAGCGCAGTGGCTAAAGCTATCAACAATGAGGAAGTTCCACTAAAGAAGGTCGAAGTTACTCCTGTTTCAATGGTGGTTGGTGGTGGCGTGTCAGGAATGACTGCGGCTTTAGATATCGCACGAAAAGGATTCGATGTGATACTTGTAGAGAAACAGGACAAGCTTGGCGGCAGACTGAATGAGCTCTATCAAGTCTTTCCAGCCTTGGAGTCAGCACAGGATATTGTAGAAGATCTTCTTGCTAGGGTTGAGAAAGAGAAACGCATACAGGTTATTTTGAACTCCAAAGTTGTTGCGCGAGACGGTTCCTATGGTAACTATGACATCACTGTAGAGAACAATGAAACCGGTGAACAGACAGTACATCGTATTGGTTCGATGGTGATAACAGTTGGCTCAGATGTCTATGAGCCAAAGCAGGGTGAGTATGGATGGGGTGAGGTTCCAGGAGTCATATCAACCCTTGAACTTGAACGACGTCTGAGGAATGGAGATATCAAGAAACCACCAAAGAACCCAGTCTTCATTCATTGTGTTGGTTCAAGGCAAAACCCAGGCGAGGGTAACAGGTACTGCTCAAGGGTGTGCTGTTCAGCAACAATTGCCATGCAACATGAACTAAAGGAAATGTTTCCTGACATCAAGATATTTTCTGCGTACAAGGAACACATCCGTCCATTTGCGAAGGGGATGGAGGAGATGTGGCGTGAGAACCGGCAGAATGGTGTAGCATATCTTAGGTGGGACCGTGAAAAGCCTGTGACTGTTGAGAAGGATCCAGAAAGAGACTCAGCAATTGTAACCATCTACGACACCCTCTCACAGGAAACCCTCAAAATCAAGTCAGATCTTGTGGTGCTCGCACTCGGACTGGAGGCACCACATGACGTAAATGAGTTTGTCAAAGCGATGGGAATCAACCGTGGCCAAGATGGTTTCCTAGCTGAGATGCATATGAAGTACAAGCCTGTCGAAACAACTGTCCCAGGTGTGTTCTTGGGAGTGACCTATGCAAAGAACATTGGAGACTCTATCAACCAGGCGAGAGGAGCTGCTAGTGAGGCCTGTATCCCACTGAACCTCGGTACTGTCGAGATCGAACTTCTAACAGCGGATGTTGACCAAGACCTCTGCGTGGGATGTGACCTCTGTCACTATTCAGAGATCTGTCCATATGATGCAGTTTCGATGATAGAGGTCGAGCCGGGAGTTAAGAAAAGTGTCACAGACGAGATGCGTTGCGAGGGATGTGGTGCATGTTGCGCCATATGCCCCACGGGTGCAAGAGACCTTCGCTGGTGGAGAGAAAAGAGTATCCTTGAACAGACTGAAGAGATGTTAAGGGAGTGAAACTTTGGTTTCTTTGGATGGTCTGTTAGCAGGATGGATAGTTCTGAATGATTTGTTGGGATCTCTAAAGGAGAAGGGTGTCTTTATACCTGATTTGACCTATGCAGACCTCAGAAACTCAAAGATGAGTCTAGAGTATCTTCGTTCCTTTGAAAGTGAGATAAAATCGCAATCACAATGTGAGGATGACGATCGGCTTCAACTGACAATGGAAAAGCAAATTCTAAGGCTTCATGATACCCTCATGGTCTGGGCTGAGGAGAAAGAGGATGTAGGGTATAGAAAATCCTGGGAGGAGAGGTTCGAGAAAGCAATCAAGGGTGAGAGTGATGAATACAGGCCTGAACCGCAAGTACACATTTCAGACATTCCCAGGGACAAACAGGTCGGATTCTTTCGCATCAAACTCCCTGAGGACATCCCAGTAGAGGTAATTTCCGAGATTGCGGAGGATTGTATGGTGAATATCTCGTTGGATGGAGAGAGGCATCTTCAGGTCAGCGGAAAGAGGGAATGTGTGAGAGATGCTATGAAAAGACTAGGGCAACTTTTCTATGGCGATAGCAAGATGGCTTAATCATTCTCTAAAGACCTAGAATCTCATTAATAGGATCAAGAGAAACCCTGTTCAGTTCAAATCCTAGTGTTTCTGGATTGATTCCCATTGCTATACCAAGTACTTGTGTGACAAACAACGCAGGAAGTTCCAGAGAATTCCCTTCGTCATCCTTCAGACCAATCTGCTGGATGTCGAACTGAGTATGACAGGCAGGGCAGTTTGTGACAACGCAGTTTGCACCTGCTCCATTTGCTGACACCATCTTCTCCTGGAGAATCTTTGTTGCAACATCTTCACTTGAAATGAGTAATGGTGAACCGCAGCAACGGAGCTTCAAGTCCCAGTGAACACTCTTCGCTCCAGTCAGCTCGAGCAACTCATCAACCTTTCCAGGTAGTTCAGGATCGTCAAAACCTGCAACATTTGACGGACGGATGAGGTGACACCCAGGATGGAACGCAATCTTAAGACCATCAAGACGCTTGACTATCTTCTTCTCAATCTCATCCTTCATGTCATATAGGACTTCGACAAAGTGACGAATCTTGACCTTTCCTGTGTATTCGAGTCCCAATGGTTTCAGGGCAGCGTTGACTTTCTTTCTGTAGGACTCATCGTCATGAAGTACATGATCGGTGTCTTTCAGAGACCCAAAGCAGCCGTTACAGGGAGTGACAATGTCATGACCTCTCTGTTCTGCTAGAGCAATGTTCCGCCCAGACAGTGAGAGCCAGCTGTTTTCGTCAATTGACTTGAGGACAACAGTTCCGCAACATGAAGCTCCATCGAAGTCAATCAGATTGATACCTAACTCTTTAGCAACAGCACGCATGGATGACTCGTAGTTGTTAAACCGGGCGGGGATTGCACATCCAAGAAAGACCTCGTAGCTCTGGGTCATCTTACTCATCCTCCTCCAGCTTCATGAGCTTCATTTTGTCCAGTACCTTCTTCGTGTCCGCCACATTCAACTCAGGAACAGGATCAAGCTCGAGATCATCACGTTCCCAGTCTGTAGGCTCATAGAGCCGTCCTGTGTCATACAATGACTGTCGAGCACCAAGATAACCTGCGGGGGTGATTCCCTTCTTGAAGGCCATATTCTTCAGACCAAACAGTATGTCTGTAATGTCAATTCCTTGGGGACAACGTTCCTGGCAGGTATAGCAAGTAGTACACAACCAGACCATATCGGTTTCAAGAACCTCCTTTAGCCCAAAGAGAAGCATTCGCATGACTTCATGAATCTGGATGTTCACCTTATCTGAAACCGGACATCCAGCACTGCATTTGGCACATTGGAAACAGGTTGTGAGGTCTTGTCCTCCAATCAATTTGGAGATCTCGTTTGTGAACCCAGCATCCAGTGCTTTGAACTTCTTCCCATCAAATGACTTGAACTGACCCCAAGACTCTGTCACTCTTATCGCCTCCTTGATCTCAATGGACTTGGGCCTAGCTTGTCTGCCAAGTCTGCGAACTTCTTTACAGTTTCTGCCCATATCGACCCCTCGCTCGCACTGATGTGAGTGAACTGTAGTCGATCAGTTTCAAGTCCTGCCTTCTCGATGATCTTCTTTGCAATAGCAAACCTGCGTTCGAATGAGATATTGCCATCGACATAATGACAGTCCCCAATGTGACATCCGGATATCCAGACCATATCAGCGCCGAGTCTGAATGCCTCCAAGAGGTGTTGCACACTCACTCTCCCAGTACACATGACCCTGATGTCCCTCACATTTGAGGGCTGTTGGAATCGAGAGACCCCAGCGCTGTCCGCCCCAGCATATGAACACCAGTTACAGAGGATTGTCAAAATCCTTGATTCATTCGCGGGCATGTTCTCAAGTGCAGTACGAATTTGAGTGATAATCTGGTCATCTGTGAAGTGCTTCATGGTGATTGCACCAGCCGGACATCCAGCGCCGCACTTCCCACAGCCCTGACAGAGAACAGGGTTTGTCACAGCATAGTCATGGCTCCCATCTCCAGGCACAACCTCGATGGCATTGTAGGCGCAGTTGATCTCGCAGGTCCCGCAGCCCACACATATCTCTGGGTCCACAACGGACACAATGGCCTCTGCCTTTCGTATTCCCCTGATGAGGGGGATGAGTGCTCTTGAAGCAGCAGCTTGTCCTTCAGCAATAGACTCACCGATGGTCTTTGGTGCGGTGGCTGTTCCGGCCACATACACACCATCAGTCTGAAAGTCTACAGGACGTAATTTTGGATGAGCTTCCATGAAGAATCCAGACAGGTTTAATGGAACCTTGAATAGCTCGGAAATCTCTTTGTTCGGTCGAGGTATCATAGCGGTAGCAAGTACTGCATGATCAACATCAATTGTCAGCTCAGCTCCCAAAACTTGGTCCATAACCCTGACACTTAGAGATTTGTCCTTACCCTTCTTAACCTCAGGTGGTGAGTCACCATCGAATCTGATGAACACAACGCCCTTCTTACGTGCTTCTCTGTATTTGTCCTCCTGGTCATAGAAGACTCGCAAATCTCTGTAGAAATGGAACACTCTTGAGTTTGGATACTTTTCTAGTAGTTGAAGTGAGTGCTCTATAGCAATTTTGCAGCAGATACCAGAGCACCAAGTTCGAGAACCCTCCAGTGTGGCATCCTCACGTGAGCCAGCGCAGTGGATTACAGCAAAGGTTTCTCCGTCCTCAATTCCTTCATCATTAGTCACTCTGTGATTGAACTCCACCTCGGTTATGACCTCTGGGAGTTTCTTGAGGCCATAGAGTCCCTTCTCTTCAAGGGCGACTGCACCAGTGGCCACAATAACAATACCAACAGTCAGGTTTTCCTTCTTCTTCCCTGTCTTGATAACGACCTCAAACTCGCCTATTGAGCCCTTAGCATCTATGACCTCAGAGTTCAACAGGAGTTTGATGTTCTCTTTCCCAGTGATTCTACTCTCATAGTCAGCTACAATCTCTGATGCTGGTCTATGGTCGAAATCGACTGTAGCGAGTTCATTGAGAAAACCACCCACCTTGTCTTGCTTCTCCACAAGGTAGACATTGAATCCCTTTTGAGAAATAACCTCAGCCGCAGCCATTCCTGCAACTCCAGCGCCGATGACTAGAACAGAAGGTTCTATCTGGGTCACAGCCTCCTCCTGTGCTTCTAGCAGTTTTGCTCTAGCTACGGACATGCGTACTAGATCCATGGCTTTGGATGTTGCTTCATCCTTGTCAGCCTGGTGGACCCAAGAACAATGCTCTCTAATGTTGGCGAGTTCAAATAGGTACTTGTTAAGTCCCGCCTCTTCGATTGTGGCCCTGAATAATGGTTCATGAGTTCTGGGTGTGCATGATGCTACTACTAATCTATTGAGCTTGTGCTCTTTGATAGCATCCTTGATGACAACCTGAGCATCTGACGAACATGAATAGAGAAGGTTCTCTGAATACACAACATTGGGAAGCGTGCTTGCATACTGCGTGACCTCAGCCACATCTACTGTGCCTGCAATGTTGATTCCACATGAGCAAATGACTACTCCGATCCGGGGTTCTGCTGCTATGAGCTCTAGGTCTTCTTCTGTGAGAGCTTCTGTTTCTTCTCCTTGTTGAATGCTTATGTCTAACGCAGCAAGTGCTGCTGCTGCACTGCCTTGGGCTACCGAATCAGGAATGTCTTTGGGCATCTGGACTGCCCCACACATATGAACACCAGGCACACCCGTTTCTGAAATCATTAAAGACTTCACATCGGATTGAGCAAAGCCGGATTCGTCTGTCTTGATGCCTAGCTGCTCGAAGACCTTTGTGTCGGAAGACGGCACCATAGCAGGGCAGAGAACAACTAGATCATACTTGTCTGTGAGAACACTATGTCCCTTTGCATCACTATGACGAACTATGAGGTCCGTAGTACCATATTCCTCTTGAATCTCGCTGGGGATACCTTTTACATAGTGAATTTCATACTCTGTTTCACCCCTGACAAGGAATTCCTCAAATCCTTTACCGAATGCTCGCATGTCATTGTAAAGGATGTCAATGTGAACATCAGGGGTGTGTTCCTTAGTGATGATGGCTTCCTTTGTCGCATAGGTGCAACATATTTTCGAACAGTATGAGCAGTGGTTGACATCTCTTGAGCCCACACATTGGATGAAGGCTATCCGATGAGGCTCTCGACCATCTGATGGTCGCATTACAATACCTCCAGTGGGACCACTGGCTGACACCATGCGCTCATACTCTAGAGCGCTGACAACATTGGGGAGGCGACCATAGCCATACTCTGGAACAGTTGTCGGATCAAGAAGTTCGTAGCCAGTTGCCACGATGATTGATCCAGCGTTGATTACCATTGTTTCATCAGAAATTTCAAAGTCGATGGCTTCGGCCTTACAAGTCTTAACACAGACCATGCACTCAATGCAGTTTTCCACATCAATTGTTGCGATGTTAGGTACAGCCTGCGGAAATGGAATGTAAGCAGCCTTTCGCATCTTAAGTCCGAGATCATACTCGTTCCGCACTTCGATTGGACAGACCCGTTGACAGTCACCACACCCGGTACACTTGTCAGCATCTACTCGTCGAGTACGCTTCAGAACCTTGACAGTGAAGTCAC
The DNA here is from genome assembly GCA_048940045.1 of Promethearchaeota archaeon. Taxonomy (GTDB): domain Archaea; phylum Asgardarchaeota; class Thorarchaeia; order Thorarchaeales; family Thorarchaeaceae; genus SMTZ1-45. The sequence goes on along the minus strand of JBHLOX010000055.1, from coordinate 6,654 downwards.
CCTGCTTCCCCGTGACCTCAGTCACCTCTGAGTAAGCCAGAATCTCAATGTTCGGATGACGAGAACAATCAACCATCCAAGGACCTTGAATACACATACTGCAGTCAAGAGTAGGGAAGGTCTTGTCCAACTGAGACATGTGACCCCCAATCGAGGGTAGCTTTTCAACGAGAAACACCTTGACACCCATCTCTGCGAGGTCAAGTGCTGCACGCATTCCTGCAATACCGGCACCAATGATGACGACTGGCTTTGTTGCCTCTGTCATTCCTGAGTACACTCCGAGGGAGATATCAAAGGCGAATCAAATTGGGGGATAAAATGTTTGTCCTATAAACGTCAATGAGTCGTTATCATTGTTAAGAGATATTCATTGATTTCGCCTGAGCAGGTATATAGATTGAATACATTTCCATCTAAAATCTGGACCTTCATAATCAGTCATGTGGAAAATCAGAATAGATACGATTTCTGTGATTTTATATAACCAAGAGATACACGAGCTTATCGAAAGCTCCTAATCCGAGCTACTCATATTGAAACATACTCTAAGTCCGATCTGAAAGAGAGGTGTATAAGGTGCTTGTAGGTTCCAAAGTTCAGCTAGTACCGATAGAAGAGCGCCATCTCGATTATATGATGGAGCATGTCAACAGTATCGAGATGAGAGTTCTGCTAGGAAGCTTCATACCTACCACTCGGAATATGCAGAAGGAGTGGATTCAATCCGTAAGTGAATTGATCAAGAAAAGACAAGGATTCCATCTTGCTATCGAAAAAATTCCTGAAACAATAATGATTGGGTCTTTAGTCGTATATGAGATTGATTGGCTTTCCAGATCGGGGGAGCTAGCAATTGCAGTCTATGAGGAAAAGAATTGGAGCAAGGGGTATGGAAGCGAAGCAATGAGATTGCTAATTGATTTTGCTTGGGCACATCTGAATTTGCGACGACTTGAATTAGCTGTGCATTCCCACAATCCCCGGGCTAAACATGTCTATGAGAAAATTGGGTTCAAACATTATGGCACAGCTCACGAGAAGTACTATATTAATGGGCAATTTGTCAACACGGACTATCTGGAACTATTCAGGGATTCATAATCAATTCCCTCACAGAAGCTAAAACCCATGTCATACATAGTTTTGAATGGCGCCAAACCTTGAGAGTTAACAATTTCTAATCAGTGAACTTAATATTGCAGAGATAACATCCCTGAATTATGAAGGCGACTAGGCTCTATACTCGGGCTTATCTCACACAAATTAAGTGTCGAGGGGAGACCTATCGCGTTGACGACCTCAGCAAGATAGAGATTGTCAATTTTTCAAGACCACCAAAGATCCATTCAAGTTGATTTTGTGGATGGATTCAACTTGAGTCACCAAGTGCACTGAATAGTTCTGAAGTGTCTTAAAGCGTTAAATGTCAAAAGAAGTGCTATGAGTTCCTTTTTGATATTAACCGCTGTAGTTTACTCAATGGTCATTATATATAGAAAAGTGATGCAGTAGTTCGGTGAACTATTAGTTGAAAAAGAGAGCTCTGTTTGGAAAAGTTCTGCTCTTTGCAATGCTTTTCTTAATCGTTTCATCGGTCACATCAGTGAAGGCATTTACACTAGCCGATGATGATAGCACGCCCACTGAAACTCAGCTCCCTCATGATGATGACGACTCACATGAACCAGAAGAGAGACGGGATGATGACGGGACTACATGGATTGAAACCGATGTCATAACCGTGTTGTTGAATCCTGATTTACCATCATATCAATATTGGTACACTACTGATGAGAATGGAAGCCTTGCCAGGTTCATGGTCAATTTCATGATGATTGTTGAGTTCGAAGACAACAACGGAGATGGTGTCTATCAACCTAGTGAAACCTTGGATTTTGCTCCCCTTGATGCGTTTGAGTGGATCCTAAAGACTGGTGCCATCACTGACAAAGATGGCAAGAACAAAGAGGTCTATGCTTCATACACAAAAGGCGGTCTTAGTGATGATTGGGAGGATGATTGGTTTAAAGGATGGATGCCCGGTTGGGAGGAAGAGCCTGAAGAGGAGCCGACTCTCCTTCTTTCCTCTGAAGACAATGAGAACCACGCTTTTGCCAATTTCTCAGACCTGACCCTGCAATTCTATAGTCACATCTACATGGATGACTACAACGGAACAGTATCTGATGATGACGGTGTCAAAGCGGAATATACCGTTGCGGGAGGTGTGGAGCTCAAAGTAGACATTGAGATTGGAAACTTTCCATTCACATCAGAAACGTCCAGTGTTGCGATTTTGAACTATCTTAGAGAAGATGTTGCCTCAGATAATGACGTGAACCATCACTTCACACTTCATGAAGAATCGGGAGAAGATGATCATGAGTCTGAAGTGGAAATGGAAACCCATGGGGAAGAGTTTGAAGATGTCCACGATGAAGACGTTCAAGAAATCTCATTTGTTGAGGATTCAACCGAAGAAACTCAAGGGTTCTACCGTTGGATTGACAAGGCTGTTGTGAAACATCTAAATGGAACAAAGGAAGCCGTGGATGTTCGTGCCTCATATTGGACTGATGGAGAAGGTCTACTCTTGTTCTTGGCATATCCGAACTTCGATGGAGGCTCGATGCTTCATGATCCTTCAGTACGCCTTATTGAGAACTCGTCGCTTTACACTCCACTTACGCCATTAAATATTCCAGTCATGACAGTTGCAATTGGATCCTCAGTCATTATTCTTGCAGCTGTTGGACTGATGCTAAAGCGCCGCCCATAACACTGGAGGGAGAATTCTCCCTCCTCCCTTTTTTCTTTGTGGAGGACCGAAGTATTCATAGAGCACAACAAAGTACTTGGAAATGGTTTCAATGTTTGAAAAGAAGCACGCATTCCTTGTGGTTGGATTCCTACTTGTCATAATAGTTTCTGGAGGGGTAACACAAGTCAGTAGCCAGGCGGGTTCTCAAGACTTGGTCATGTCAAATATGACTGTGACAGCAACTTTAGACTTTGAATGCACAACGTCACTACTCATTGATTCAGAAGTCACTAATGTTGGTTCAACAACACTTGATTACTTCGATATGAGAATTGATGTAAGAAACCTCAACGTGACAAGAGCCAGTCTTAATGGAACAGCTGTGCCAACTACAATAATCCCTGAGAGCAATTACAATCTTATCCGAATCACATCTTCTGTCCCTTTGGTTCCCGGTGCAAAAGTCATCCTTCATCTCAACTTAACCACTGATTGTCTTCAAGATCAAATAGGCCTCACTGATGAGGGAACCATGTATGTCAGTCATCTGATATACTACATCAGACCTCTTTACCAGATACAGAACTTAACATTCTCAATCATTCTACCAGCTCACGCGATTCTGAGATCTGATGCAGCTGCACCGTTGTTTCCCAATCCTACAATGAACTACACTGATGGATTTCGACATATCTATCTATGGTACCGAGATTCGATGCTCCCAGGTCAAGAAGAGGCATTTATTGTCCAATATCAGTTACCAGCTTTAATTGTGGAACCTCAACAAACACCACTCAACTCAGCGATCCTTGGAATAGCGTTACTCTTTCTCGGAGCCATTTCCGCAATCATCATAGAAAGAATCCCAATACTTCTGAAAAGATTTCGAGCCCGTACAGTCATCACACCAGTCAGACTCTCAAAACAGGAGGAACAGGTTCTCGACTTTCTTGCAAAGAGAGGGGGATCAAGTCCACAGAGAGAAATCTATGAAGAACTTGATATGTCACAATCACTTGCTAGTACAATCCTGACCTCACTTGAGGAGCGGAAATTGATTCGACGGTTCAGAGAAGGTAGAGAGAACATCGTGCATCTCATGGAAGACAGTGAGGTTCAAATTACGCCTTAACTTCTATACCCAACCGTTTCCAGTTCGGTTGGCTCTTCCTTTGCATGTATTGTAGGTGAGTTGTCAGACCAAACTCCTCAGGTTCATGACCAAAAGCCAATGCGAGTAGCTCAACGACATGCAAAATATCGAAATGATATTCTGCATCAAAATACTTCTGAATCTCAACTTGGCCCATATCAAGCTGGAGTTCACAGAATGGGCATGGTGTGACAACTATGTCTGCACCTCCAGCCTCCAATAGGCTGTCAAACTTTTGCTTCGTAAAGTCTAACGCAATCTTCACATCTGCAGTTCTGACTGCACCACCAGCACCACAACAGATTAGCTCATCCTTGTATGGAACATATTCAGCCCCAGAGGTTTCACACAGGTCTCTGAATATGTGAGGTCGTTCGGATTCATCTTTCTTTTTGATTTGTTTTGGTCGCATCCAGTGACATCCTGGGTGAAGTGCCATTCTGACTCCCTTGAAAGGGCGATTGACTTGATTGCGAATTCTATCAAGACCCACAAGAGAATAGAGTGCATCAACATAGTGCCAGACCTCTATCGTTCCCTTGAACTCACGGTCAATCTCAGCAAGGTTCTCGTTCACTTTATCTCTGAGTTCATCATCATGCTTCAGTTCGTGGTTTGCATCCCACAGGCTAGCGAAACAACCATTGCATCCGGTTGTGATGGGATGCCCACCTGCCTCAGCTATTGTCAGGTTGCGCGCAGCTATTGTTGCCCATGTTACACGATCAAAAGAACCGAACACACCAGGTGCTGGGCAGCATGTTGCTCCTTCCATGTCAAGAAGACCGACACCAAGATCTTTGAAGACGAGTTTCACTGCTTTCTCTACACTTGGATATCTGTGGGGAATTATACAACCAAGAAAATGATAGAATGATTGTTTTGCCATGATTATTCCTCCTTCTTCTCTTCCTTTTCCTCTACTAGCTTGTCAAAACCAGTCTTCTTTGCAATCTTCCTAATTTCTTCAATTGCGTCCGGAAATCTACTAGCATTTGGAGGAACTCTTTCAACACCCACCTTCTCTCGAAGGTTCTCCCAAGACTCCTTGTCTAGTGGTACTGCGTGACCAGCCTCAAGGACCTTCAATGCTGTCTTTTGATGAGGTGTAAGCATATAGCCCTCAGCAACTGCAACATTCCTGATGGCCTTGATGACATCTGTAGGTTTCACATCTTGGGGACATCTATCTGTACAAGTATAGCAAGTGGTGCAGTACCAGAGCTCAGGGGCGGAGATACATTCTTCTTTTAGACCGAGAAGGGCTTTTCGAATTATGCCACGGACAAGATAGTTGGTTCGGGCTCCAGCAGGACAACTCCCACTGCACGTACCGCATTGGTAGCAGTTCTGGATATTTGGCCCACCTGTCTTCTTAATCATCTGAACGAACGAGTCGTCCGGAGCATCAATGACGATCGCGGATTTTTCCTCGGTACTAGTCAAGATCAACACACCGACTACGCGGTGGCTTTGAATTTCAGCCTTAAATCCGTGTTGTTCAGGTCGTTAAGTTCATACCATCTAATGTCATGAGTATTATTGATGATTTGTCCAAATCATGAAACTGAAGGGAGAATTATTTCTCAATCCATTGGTATCTGTTCGAAGTGTATTAGGGAGGGCGTTCAGTCGGTAGCACAACAGACACATGAGATGCTTCGAGAAAGAGATCAGCTTGTACCAGCTGTTCCTACTGGTGGTGTTTACACCTGTAGTGATTGTGGAAATCACTGCAAGATAAATGAGGGAGATATTGGGTTCTGCAACATCCGGACAGTCGAAGATGGGAAAGTTGTTGATAGGTATCCAGACGAGGCGGTAGTTTCTTGGTATTTTGATCCTCTTCCAACAAATTGTGTGGCGGATTGGGTCTGTCCAGTTACCTCTGAAAGAGAGTTGGGATTTGGTCGTAAGAGATTGAAAAATCTAGCAGTCTTCTATGGATCCTGCAACTCAGACTGCTTGTTCTGTCAGAATGCAAGTTATCGAAATATGATGGCTAAGGGAGTACCACGTCTGACACCACGAGAACTAGCAAATGTTGCAGATGAGTATACTCCATGCGTTTGCTACTTTGGCGGCGACCCAGCTTGCAATCCAGCACATTCCTTGGAAACATCAAAACTACTGAATGAAGAGCGGCTGGTGAGAATCTGCTATGAAACAAATGGCAACATTTCAAAGAAGTGGTTGGAAAGTATCGCTAGTATAGTTGCTGATACCGGGGGAACATTCAAGTTTGATATCAAGGCGGTTACACCAGCGATCTATCAAGCACTAACAGGAATTTCAAACTCAACCATGCTTAGGAACTTCAAAGAACTTTCAGCTTTGAAGAAAGAGCGTGAAGGGGAGTTTCTGGTTACCAGTATCCTTCTTGTTCCAGGATATATTGACATTCCAGAGGTAAGGAGCATCTGTAGGTTCATAGCAGAGAATGACCCAACGATACCTACGGCGCTTCTTGGGTTTTATCCGCATCATGCTATGAGAGATCTCCCACGAACTAGTCGCGCTCATGCTCAAGTTGCATTGGAAACAGCAAAAGATGAGGGTTTGACAAATGTGAGGATTGGCAATCTAGGTCTACTTGGGAGTGACGACTATTTCTTCCACTGATTGTCCTACATGCAAAGCCACAATAAGTCAATCCTTATATTCCGCATATAGTGCGACCGAACTATTGAACACAGAGGTCTTAGAATGCCTGATAGCTCCACCTGGGAAATCATCG
>JBHLOX010000054.1:0-16467 GCA_048940045.1 Promethearchaeota archaeon | reverse complement strand
ATGAATTTCAGCATCACTATCAACATTGACTCGTGTGTAATCAGCTACAGTTGTCTGTACAACAATCTGGTCCCAGACCACTCCTACACTCTGACTGTTAGTGTCAAGTGAAGTGATACCATAGGTTGCATCAGAGCTTGAGTTGACAAAATATGTCCAGTTTCCTACTGATGCCTGTGAAACTGTCAAGTTGAATCTCAAATTGCTAGAGTCCCAGATCATTGCCTGACCAGCAAGAGTGACTGAATCACCTGCACCAATGAATGTATTATCAAAAGCAAGCCAAAGAGTAACTCGGATTTCCACATTATCACCAATATTCACTCGAGTATCATCAGCCACAGTTGTTTGCACAACAATCTGGTCCCAGATGACAGCTATAGCTTGACTATTAGTATCTAGAGCGGTGATGCCAAAGCTTGTTTCAGTGCTTGCGTTGACAAAATAAGTCCAGATCCCAACGGTAGCTTGGGTAACTGTGAGGTCGAACCAGGAGTTTCCACCATCCCAGGTCATTGCTTGTCCATTTAACGTGACAGTATCTCCACTCCCAAGAGGTGTATTGTCATAAGCCAACCAAAGTGTTACATTAATCTCGACATTGTCCCCGATATTGACTCTGGTGTCATCCGCCAAAGTTGTTTGCACAATAATCTGGTCCCAGATGATATCTACGGTCTGACTGTTTGTATCTAGAGCAGTGATGCCAAAGTTAGTTTCAGTACTCGAGTTGACGAAATAGGTCCAGATTCCAACGGTAGCTTGAGTAACTGTGAGGTCGAACCAAGAGTTACCGCTGTCCCAAGTCATTGCCTGACCTGCAAGTGTGACCGTATCACTACCACCAAGAGGTGTACTGTCATAGGCCAACCAAAGTGTTACATTAATCTCGACATTGTCCCCGATATTGACTCTGGTGTCATCCGCCAAAGTTGTTTGCACAATAATCTGGTCCCAGATGATATCTACGGTCTGACTGTTTGTATCTAGAGCAGTGATGCCAAAGTTAGTTTCAGTACTTGAATTAGCAAAATAGGTCCAGTTTCCTACTGATGCTTGGGATACATTGAGTTCAAACCAAGAATTATCACTATCCCAGGTCATTGCCTGTCCATCGAGTGTGACTGAGTCACCACTCCCAAGAAATGTACTGCCATACGCTAACCAGAGTGTTACATGAATCTCAACATTGTCCCCAATATTGACTCGTGTGTCATCCGCCACAGTTGTCTGTACAACAATCTGATCCCAAATCACCTGTTGTGATAGACCATTTTGATCAACAATTGAGATCCCATGAGTACCTCCGGAATATACTACAGAGTCATAGATGTTTGCTGTGACTGTGGCCTCAGAATCTGTGATCCTCCAGACACCCGCGCCTAAGTCTGTAGCAGATATTGTGTTCAGTGTGACTGTACCATCAAGGACTGGACTGTCGTCGTAATCATAATAGAGAGTGAAATCAACATCCACACTTGCACCAATATCCACTCTATCATCTACTATCGAATATGATTGCACTTGTATTCGATCAGCGATGTAGGTGCCAGTGACACTAGTTGTGTAGTAGAGATCAGTTCCTCCTGCGCCAACACCCTCCTCAACCACCTTGACTGTGTAGGTGTCTTGGCCCACAACATCATCAGCGTAGCAAGTAACATTGAATGCGCCAGAGATGAGAGTCAGGTTGCTCCAAGGACCAACATTGGTTCCATATTCTGAAGCAGACACCCAGACGTCAACTGCGGTAGAAGCTGGATAGTCATCAGCAGAGTTGTAATAGATGACTGTACCTGTCACAGAGAATGCCTCATCAAGATCCCCTCTATCTGCAGTACCAGAACCATCATCGATGCTGGGAGCAATAGAGTACTCAAGACGGGTTTCAACATCCCAGTTAACTTCATACCATGTAGTGGATGATTCGGACTGAGTATCAATAATAGTACAATTAGCGTCAAGATCTGAAACATCTGGAAAGTCCCAGTCTATGGTGAAGTGGAAGGTTGCATCAGTATCATTGCCGCTTTTTGTGGCAGTGGAGCTCCCAGTGTTGAGTGATACAATGGTTCCAGCATCATATTCTTCAGTGAAAGTGTCAGTGTCCTCGTCGTACCTGAATCGACAATACTCTGTGGTCTGGGAGTTGTCCCATAGACCAATCTCTAGATAGTCAATATCTGCATAGCCATTCTGATCAGATGTATAGACGGTGACCTGATACTCTTGGTATTGAGCATACATGTTGTCACCATCACTTGGGTTGTCTAGGGTAGGAATCTGATCAATTGTTGGAGCATAACTTGGGGTCCAGGTGTGTATCAGTACTGCATCAAGCTCCCAAGTGCTCTGTGTTGTGTCACCAGTTTCTGTGCCACCTAAGAACCGTATCTCAAATGCGTTGCCAGTCAAATAGCTACTGACACTCACGTTGTTCCATGTATCAGGAGTAAGATCTGAGAATACAGTCGTCCATGCACCATTCCAGACATCCACTATAATGTCTTCAGCTGGCCACCCACCTCCTGTTACTGGATAGATACACAGTTCCTCATTCGTTTCATCAAAATCAGCCGTGGTCCAACCGACCTCCAAGTCTAATTCATAATCAACAGTTGGATCAGTCCAAGCATGAAGAATGATTGAGTCAATATTCCAAGTGGATGAGGTCCCCTCATTCACGCGCTCATTGTCTCGGATTTGAATATAATAAGTTCCGCTTGTTATATACGAGGCTGTGAAGTTGTTCCATCCATCCAATGTTAGAGAACCAAGTGACCACCAGGATGATGCACCATCCCACTCATAGACCTCAAGCTCTTCAGTACCTTGGGTTGCAGTCTGGACATTGATACAGACTTCTTCATTCACCTCATCAAAATCAACAGATGTGAACTGATACTCAAACTCAAGCTCATAGTCTGGGGCTGCAGCAGCATAGACATTGATGTACATATAGTCGATTGTGATTTCGCTACCCGGTGGAGATCTAATAGAGTTGAATCGGATACTTAATGCGTTTATCTCAGCTACTGTGAAGGTTCCAAGTGAAACATTATTGTATTGAAAGGTCGTATTATAACAAACATCAACACCTGTGTCAACATCACCAGCACCGATGCTGTAATAGACAGATGCAAGATCATCTCCATCCCCGCTTCTACAGTAAACATGCAGCGTGACTGCGGCAGATCCAGATGTTAGTGATGTGGAGGGAAAGGTGAAGTAGCCCTCATCATCATTGTTCCCAGTTGTGTAGATATAGTTCGTTGGATGGTCAATTGCATCAAGATAGGGTGAACCGCCAACAAGCGTCCATCCACCATATGTCCCGTCGTAACCATTACAATCGAGATTCTCATTGATACCTGCAAAGCCCAAATCAGCTTCTTGTACTGACATATAATCGGCATCACCTAAGTCCTGGGCGTTCGCAAATGTGCCCTGAGTCCCAACATCAGGGGTTGCGTCAATGTCCGTGGCATCACTGTCAACTGTGTCTTGAACATTATTTCCAGCTGATCCTTGATCAGCCTCAGTCATTGCATCATAATTCGTATCAGAAACCTGAAGGTCAGAAAAAACGTCATGAGTCCCAATATCAGTGGGAGCATGTAGATTGGAAACCTGGTCGACATAGTCCTCAGTGTTATCTCCTATACTAGATATAATGAAAGATGGAGAATCAGGTGATTTGATTTGAGTTGCTTCAAACTCAGTAGCTGGTGTAATCAAACTGATTCCAAAGAGTGCTACAAAAAAAGCCAATACAAGAACATTCTTTCTCATTGTAGTGACACCGCTTTATTGTAAGGACAAGCTGGTTAGCAAGGAGAAGGTCCAACTAGATGATTTCTTGCGAGGGTCCATTGGCAAGACTAATTCGGTCCCTTCTTGTACTGCCAATACAGCGCGCTGAGCCCAAGATTAGGGCAAGTACACAGTGTAAGTATTTGAATTTCAAATAAGACAATCTTGGATGAATCTTGTCGAAAAATCAGTATAGCTAAGGTGCAGAGAAGATACCAATCACCATATTGTTTCCGAAGCCACCGATATTGTGTGTAAGCCCAATAACGGGATTGCTGACTTGGAGTCCTTTTGGAGCTTTTTGCGTGAGCTGGTTGTATATGTCATGAATCTGAGCCACGCCAGTACCTCCAGTAGGGTGACCTCTGGCTTTGAGTCCACCCGTTGTGTTGATGGGGATTTGTCCATCCACCTCTGTGGTGCCTTCTTTCACCATCTCGATTGCCCGGCCGCGTTCAACGAGTCCGATATCTTCCATATTCACGAGTTCGAGGATTGAGAAGGCATCGTGCAATTCACAGACATCAATGTCCCTAGGCTCAACCTTCGCCATCGAGTAAGCCCTCTCCGCAGCTGCAACAGTTGCTCCAAAGGATGTCAGTGAAAGTCTGTGCTGGACTGCATGGTAATCTGTTCCATGTCCAACACCAAGTACTCGAACAGCTTGATCTGAAAGACCAGAATCCTTTATCATTCTATCAGACGCTAGGACTACCGAAGCAGCCCCATCACTAGTAGGACAACAATCGAATAGAGTGAGTGGTTCTGCAACAACACGGGCATTACTGACCTTTTCCACAGTGATTTCTTTCTGGAAGTGAGCCAGCGGATTCTTCGCACCATTCCTATGAGCCTTGACCGGAACGAGTGATAACTCATCACGAGTCAGTCCATAGTCATGCATGTATCGGCGAGCGACCATAGCGCCTAATGCGGTGGGTGTCGCACCATATCGAGTTTCATTCTCATAGGACATCATCTTAGCAAGAATCTTTGATGCTGTTCCACGGTCCACCTCGGACATCTTTTCAACACCAATCACAAGAACAAGGTCAGAATGTCCGGAGGATATCATTGTGAATGCGGTTTCGAATGCGCTTCCACCAGAGGAGGGCCCGGTCTCAACACGAGTCGCTCCTGCGGGGACAATCCCAAGTCTATCAGCAAGCAGTGTTGAAAGATGACCTTTGTTGACAAACTCATCAGGATTCTGCGAACCTACAACAAGATGATCAAAAGGCTGCTCTAAGGTCTGTGAGTCACTCATCGCTTTGAATGATGCTTCTTCAACTAGTTGAACTAGTGATTCTTCAAGTATACCAAATCGTGTCATCCCGGCACCAATGACATTCACTGGCTCCATGACATCCATGCCTCATTTGATCAGTACAAGTAGATCATCGGGAGTCACCATCGAGCCAACCTCGATATTGACCTCCTTCACTACTCCTGAAGCACCAGCCTTCAACTCATTGAACATCTTCATTGCTTCAAGAATACAGATGGTTTCACCTTTCTTCACTGAGTCGTCAACCTTGACTCGGATTTCTGTTATCTTTCCCGGCATCGGAGGATAGACGCCACCACTGACCTTCGGCCCAGTCTTTGCCCCAGCTGCGCTTCTCACAACTTCCTGTTTTCGTATGCGTTCCCACTCAACTGCGCGTTCTTCACCATTTATCTCCAGAGTGACTGCCTTTCCAGATTTCTTCAAGATCTTAACAGCATAGTCGACTGCAGTGTCATTGACGACCCAATTACCATCTTCATCGAGCGTGGGTTTCATGGTATAGCTATGGTCACCAACAGTGATAACAAGGAGTCCACCCTCATCGAGCATCTCAACATCTACTTCATAGGGCCGCTCATCCAGTGTGACCTTGTATTCTGGACTCATCTCATTACCCCCTACTTCTCCCACGCATGATGTCCCTACGACCAGCAGTGGACCAGGCTGAGGTTGACCGGTCCCATTGTCCAGGAGTGTATTGGACCGTTCGTCCCTCAACAAGATCCGCCCGACTAGCATCACCCCATGTTTGTGCTCGACCAGCAGTGTCCGCTAATGCTCCTGGACCTGCTCCATTCATGTGAAGGACCGCAGCAGCAAGCGCCACTTCGAGCTCAGGAGTCATAGTCCCTCGACTCATCCGTTGTGCCTTTCGTTTCAGAAAATCAAGCGCATACTGTGGATAAAGCGCATACGAAACAAGGTCTCTAGGAACATGTGGGATGTCTTTCAGCGCCTCACGGGCAGCTGGGAGTTCAGACTCAAGTTTGTCTGCAGGTCTACATTTTAGAGGTTCCTCATCGCCTATGGCTTTCTTCTTGATTTCAGGGTCAATCTCAGCTGGGGGTCGACCATAGTATCCTCTGATGTATTGTTTGACCTCTGTGGGGATCATGCTATACCTCTCTCCAGTCACCACATTGAGTGTGGCCTGTGTACCCACAATCTGACTTGAAGGTGTCACTAGGGGAGGATATCCTAGCTCAGCTCGAACGCGAGGTACTTCTTCGAGGACCTCATCATATCGGTCAAGCGCTCCCTGTTCCCTGAGTTGGTTGTCTAGATTTGAGAGCATGCCTCCGGGTATCTGGAACTGCAATACTTGTGGATTGACACCTTGAAGACTCCCTTCAAACTGACCGTACTTTCTCCTTATCTTTCGGAAGTAATTTGCAATCTCTGCTAGGAGGTTCAGGTCAAGACCTGTGTCTCTTTCTGTACCCTTCAATGCTTCAACAATAGATTCTGTCGCAGGTTGTGAGGTCGCCATAGATAGTGCAGATATAGCACAGTCCACTACATCAACACCAGCCTCTGATGCTTTCAAATATGCCATAGCAGCCATACCACTAGTATAGTGCGAGTGCAGCTGAATAGGAATGTCTATCTCATCCTTGAGCTTTGTGACCAAGTCAAAAGCCGCCTCAGGTGATATAAGACCAGCCATGTCCTTGATGCATATAGAGTCGGCATCAAGGGAGTATAGAGTCTTAGATTTCTCAACGAATTTCTCATTGGTGTGAAAGGGACTCAGTGTGTAACAGAAACTTGCCTGGACATGACCACCCTCGCGTTTCACGAACTTAATTGCGGCTTCCATGTTACGGATGTCATTGAGTGCATCGAATATACGGAAGACATCGAGTCCTGCTTTAACTCCTTCAACAACAAAAGCTTCGAGCACATCATCAGCATAGTGTCGATAACCTACTACATTCTGGGCGCGCAACAGCATCTGAAGGCGTGTATTTGGCATTGCATCACGGAGGGTCTCAAGGCGTTCCCATGGGTCCTCATCAAGGAATCTCATCATGGAGTCAAATGTGGCCCCTCCAAACATCTCGAGAGACCAGTATCCAACCTTGTCAAGCTTCTCGCAGATTGGGACCATGTCCTCAGTACGCATTCTTGTCGCTAGAAGGGACTGATGAGCGTCTCGGAGGACAGTGTCAGTAATCATAAGTTTGGTCATGGTCAGTCACTCTGGTTGAGGTCAGTGATGTATTTAGTAGTTCTGATGTGATTGATTTCTCACTCTGGATACTCATGATTTCTTTCGAATCAACACTATAATTACCATAACAACAGCTGCCCCTCCAATTCCTGCTCCCAAGACTAGTGCCAAAACTGGGTCGAAACCTCCGGGTGTTGGACTTGTAGTTGGTGAAGTAGTGGTAGGAGTTGTTCCTGTGGTCGTTGGAGGTTCAAGAACTCTCACAACTAGGATAGCAGAGCAATAGTTGTCATATGGATCATAGACCCTCACCTCGAGGTTGTACATACCTGGCTCCAATGCTGTCGCATTCCTAATGACTCCATTCTCATCAATGGCGAAGTTTATTGTGTCGTTCAACCACCAGTGGTCAATTCCTGAGGAATCCCATGCAGCCAGTCGCTGAATATACGGTTCCCCGTAAGCCACTGTTTCATCGATAGGTGTCAAGACCCAAACTGGTGCTACAGTTTCCATTTCTACTGTTACACTGAAAATGACAGATACTTTGTTGTTGAATGTATCAAAACACGTGATATTCAATCCATATTCTCCTAGATCCAAAATCGAAGCATTTGTTATCTGCACTGTACTGCTGGTTTCATCGAAGATAGCTGCCAGTTGAAAATTGATCGTGTCATTGAGTTCCCACTGGCTGATGCCTGAGTTATCAATAGCTGACAACTGAATGTCAAGCTGTTCACCGTATAGAATAATCTCGTCTGCTGGCAAGGGAATCAACATAGGTGGCGTAAGGTCTAATATCATAATGCGGAAGCTTGCCACCAGCATATCCCCATAGGAATTACTCCCATTCACTTCCAAACCATAGACTCCAATTGGTAAAATGGTCTTGAGTGCAACCACGCCCTGCTCATCGATGGAAAACGCTGAATTGTTGATTTGCCAATTTAGTGGTGAATAAGCTAGAAAATCAAGTGGATATGTGAAAAGGATCATGTCAAAATCAAATTCGATTGCCTGATCTGATGGCGAATCCAACCAGACCGGGGGCACTGGTGAGTACATCAAGGGATGAGGGTCACTACCTCCTGGAAAATCATATGGAACATCTCCAATGCCATTTGAATCCGCATCAGGACCAGTATAGTCGGACCAGTAATTATAATCAAAGGCACTGGGAACGGGATTCAGGCGAGCTGCGTTTTCTATGTAGTTCTCTGCAAAGACATTCCATGAAGCATTAACAGTGCATGGGAGTCCGCTTTCGTCGGTTACTAGTATTCCATATCCGTTATATCGAAAGACTGTATCTTCAACGAAAAGATCTCCACAGTCGGAAGCATAAAGCCCATAGTAGTTGTGAGAAATTGAATTATTATATGCATAGTTAGTGTCGCCGTACAACACCAGAACACCAACACTGCAACTGCTAAGATTCTGATATTGAACAGTAATGTTGTTGCAGCCAACCAGAACGACCTGACCAGCTCCTGCTTCGATTGTTATGAGGGACTGCTGTGAGAGATATATCAGAGGTTTCGAGTTCACCGTGTTGTCGGTGACTTGCCATTGCAGGCAAAAGCTTTCCATACTTCCGGTCATGAATAAGCCACAGTGGTGAAATTCATTATTGGTTACTGTGTTGTTTTCTGAATTCTGAAGGTAAAGACCGAAATCACTTCGACGGATTATGTTGTCGCTAATAACACATGTTGGTGAGCCTACGAGGTGTATTCCGATATCGGCATTATCAGTGAGAGTGTTGTTGAGAATGCTACATTGATCGCATGAAGAAAGAAAGATTCCTGTATCTTGATTATCCTCAAAGTTGTTGTTTGTAATGTTGTTTGAGCTCGAATCAGTCCAGCGTATCCCCTGAGGATTATTGGATGAGCAATCATTGTCATTTATTATGCAATGATGCGTATCAGTCGCAAGAATCCCGTAGTAATTGTTGTTGAATGTGTTTTCAATCATAATTGTGGAATTGGCTCGGTAAAGCTGCAGGCCATACCATGTGGCGCTGCAATTGTTGCCAATCAGTATATTGGATTCAGACCCATCAAGAATAATTCCGTTGAGAGCATTACCAGTGCACCTATTATCTGTGACGCGATTGGAATCTGACTGTAAAAGGGAAAGTCCCTGCATATTACCTGTGCATGTGTTGTTTGACACAACGCCCGAATCAAAGCCTGCCAAGTATATGCCATCTTCCTGAGACTCACTGCATGAGTTTCCTGTAATATTGTTGCCAATGCCCCAGAAAATGTACAAGCCATATTGGTTGTTTCTGCATAAGTTATCAGTCACATTGCCATAGTAGAAGTCTAAGAGGAATATAGCATCCTCTTCTGTGTCGGTAATGTTGTTGTTAGCCACTATGCTGCCTTCCAAATCGTCCAAGTATATGCCATATTCATTTGGGTTTACTCCACTGTAACATGTATTATTCTTGATGGTGTTAGATATCCCCCCTTGAAAGTAGATGCCATAATGGCTATCGACTAACGTATTATTCCCTATGGAAATGTAGTTTGATTGTTGGAACCATAGCCCTAAGTTATTTGTTGAAACGAAATTACCACCACACCCAATTCTGTTGGTATAGAACCCCCTGAAAGCTACTTGATTGTTGGTAATTGTATTTTCAGAGATGCTGGTGAAATTCGAGTAAGCCAGCCAGATGCCATAGTAGTTGTTTTCAATGGTATTGTTGATGACTTTTGCATTTGTGGTATTATTGAGAAAGACACCAGCCGCTGAAGTGGAACTGGCTCCCATGAGCTGACAATTCTGGATAATGAAATGAACTCTAGTGTTGCTAATATTGATGCAGTGTCCGTCCGAACCACCAAGGTCAATGTCCAGATCTTCAATGACGAATGGCAAGTCTTCTGAGCCATCCCCATCCCAGTCCTCTGCTAGGGCTGTATCACTGAAGTTTGCATCTCCATTGATAGTTATTGGTCCATGCGGAGTTCCACTTTGATGATGAACTCTGTTCGGATGAGTTTCATTTCTAGATGAATATGGATTGCCATCATCCAAGTCAGCTGCAGGTGTGATACAACTTAGAAAGAGAATAAAACTCAAAGCAACAGTAAACCAGTACACTCCATTCTTTCCACGCATAAACACTCTCTCCTCCGCTGCGACGAACACGGTCGAGGTCTGCTCATGCATTTCTAGAGTCTGTTGTCAATGCGGTGTTGCTGCTTGTAATTCTCCTCGCAACACTCCATAGAGTATGATGGAGGTCGTTTATTAATTCTAGCAGTTGTTAGCAAAGTCAAGATGCAGGGGTGATAGCAGAAGCAGCTCAGAAATAGAAAATTAATAATGAATTTGACTCACATTTTACTTCAGTAGTCCCCTCTGAGTGTTAATCAGGTATTTTGAACTCCCACACATAGTGTTTCATTATCTCCAATATACCCTTAATACTTGAATTGTAAATTTAATGATTCATGGGATTCGCGTGGTGTTTGAAACAGAGAAGAGTATTTTCTAAGTACATTCTCATGTTTATCATTTTCATACTAGCTAGCTCGCTAAACTATGCAGCAGCAATTGACCCCAATGAACCACATCAGCCAAACGCCTTATGGGTAGAACCATCAACGGGAGTTGTACGAACCGTAGGCGAGAAATTTAACCTGACCATTTGGCTAAACATTACAGAGGAATGTTTTGCATGGCAATTGAAAATCCTCTTCAATTCCACCTATTTCACTGTTTCACGAGTAGGGTATACAGATGGTTACAAGAGTGATTTCTTTTCTGACCAATCAACTATCACTATAACTCCTATAATTGAGAATAATCAGGGCTATGTCATTGCTGGCGAAACACTGCTAGAAAGCAACACAAGAAGCCCTGGTTATGGGAGTCTTATGTGGATTGAGTTCAGCTTGGAAACCTTACCGACTGTGGAACAGTTTGGTTTTTCATTCTCTGTTCCATATGGAGTTGATACATTTGTCCTTGATCCATACCTTGACACAATAGCCATAGAACACGTGGATGGAACAACGATTTCCATTCCTCAACCTCAAGACAATCTTGTTCGTGACCTGATAATGGTAGCCGTAATTAGTGGGGTATTGATATTGGTATCAATTGGAGTTGTCAAAAGAAGGAGGGCAAAGCCAGATGAATAATTCAAAGCTAAAATCAGCATTTGTGATTCTGGTAATATTTGCATCGAGCATCGCAGGCGTGTATCTTACAACCAAATCAGTTAATCCAAGTCTATCACGAAATTCAACGATTGCATCACTAGAAACAGAAAAAGCTGTGTTGATCATCAATGACCCACAGAAGTATGCATTCTTTGGATTATATAGACCAACTCAGTTTGCTATTGAGATATTGAACCTCCTGAATAGGACGATTTCATGGGCTTCGAGTCACATGAATCCTAGCGAAGTAAATATTGTATTCTACAATGATCCTGGAGACTCGTATGCAACATTTGTGCAAGAATGGTTAGTCGGTGGAGGATACTTACTAGGGAACATCAATAATCAAACCTCAGCCAATATTGAAGAGTTCGAACCAGACTACTACACAGATGTTGACCTAGTCATATATTGGAGTACATTTGGCTACGACTCGATGAATGTTATCAACTCGAATGTTCCGTTTATCACAGTATCAGTAGTGCAAGCAGAAGAGATGGGAATTGGAAATGGGATTGTGACTGGGAGTGGAAGTAATGACACATTTCATATCGTGAATAATGGATATTACCCAACTGAGAGCTATCCACTCACAGAGCTGATTCTCGACGATAGCTATTCATTTCAAGCCACAAAAGCCACTTCAAGAGGTAAAGTTCTAGTTTCCTCTGAAGTGGAGAGCATCACAACCAAATTAGAGATTTCAACAGTACAAGACATAACAATACTACCGGGTGGTGGTGCGGATATATCATTCAACATTACAATTCCAGAATCGCCCTTAGCTGATATTCTTCGTGGGTCGTTCTTTGAGAATCCCCTAGCTTTAGGGCAAGATGTCGAATATGATATTCCTGACACGATTGCTGTGGCACAGGAATCTGATGTTGAGGAAACTATCCAAGATGCCTCTCTTCTAGGCGATGTGAGTGATCATGATGGTCAGGTAGAGTTGGAGGACCTAGATCTATTATCCAGTCATGTCGGAACCACTATTGATGATGATGACTGGATCCCAGAGTTCGATTTGAACTGGGATGGGAAAGTCGATGTGAGGGATCTTGCCATCGCAGCACACAATTTTGGTAAGACTGAGAATAATACGGGAAGTCTGTTCATATCAGGATATTATGACAGCGAATTGGTCAACCTCACTGAAGTATACTACCGAGGACCAGAGGGATCGACGAAAACAAATGTATCCGCTGTGGGGCACATCTGGTATCATCTTCTGCCTGGGACCTATACCATCTTTGGCACATTCAATGGTACTGAAAAAAGCACTGATGCTGTGGTTAACCCTGGAGAAGTGACATATGCACAATTGGACTATGGAGGTGCATCTGCGCCTCAACCACAGCAAGATACTGCACCAGTGAAACAATCGCTTCATGAGGGCTATTCGATGGAGCAGTTGATTCTGCTTGGTTTTGATGTCAGCATCTACGAGTCTACAACTACACCTTGGAGCACGAGTAATGAAACTATAATTTCAATGCAAGCTAACTCACCCCAATTAGCTGAATTCGTTGGTGGTTCTGATTGGCGAATCAGAGTAGGACCCATAGATGAAAATACAACAAATTCCGCTGCGGAGTTCATATTCACAAAGATACAATACATGATACTGATGCTTCAATCACTGCCCGGCGACCAGATCTATACATCTCAATGGCAGATTGCATTCGACTTACCAGGTGGTAGCGTACTGCAAAACCCGACTGAGCTTGAGGACCTGACCTGGTCTGTCGACTTCGGTGAAGGCACCATTATGCAATCTAATGTGACCGTCATCGCTGGGAGAGTGATTCTAGATGAATTGCTCAATGTGACGGAAGGAAATATCACCGCTTCCGAAACGTATCTTGCAGCAGCCTTGGGTAATTATAGAATGTTCGCAATTAATTACACAGCTCCACCACCACCACTAATGTCCACAGAGCAACAAAGAATCGAAATCGAGCGTGATTGGTCGAAGACTTGGTCCTACAGAATAGCTCCAGGAGGCTTTTCAAAAACTATTAGCGTAGGTCCATTCTCGGTAACTCTGAGAGCCACTCCAACACTGAATGTTAATTGGTTCATGGGATGGGAAAGAAAATGGACCTGGTCAGGCTATAAACTACAATGGTTTGAATCATGGATGAAAATAACTCCCGCAATTAAGGTCGAAGCCTCCGCGGGTGTTTCAGTCGATTATACTATCAAAAGAGAATATGTTCTCTGGACTTGGTCAACTCGTTTCACCTTCTGGGCAGGATCTGTTCTTGTCTGGGCCAAATTGAAACTCACTGTCAGTGCAGGCGTAGAATTGAATGCTAATGGTCGATTTTCGATTTCAACTTGGGCACAAGCCAGTACTTGGTATAAGGCAGGCGTCCGCTGGCAGAATGGATGGAGTACAATATGGCAGAGTGGAAGAGATGCTTCATATGGGAGACCCACCATTAGTGCGTCAGCAGGAGTGACCATCACACCATACGCGAAGTGTAGGTTAGCATTCCTGTTGTATGATGTTGGTGGACCCTTTGTTGAAGCTATGGCTTACGCACCAATAGGTCTTCAAATATCAGCGGGTCAATCAGGCGTATCAGGTACCTGGACAATCAGTCTGAAGTTGAAAATCAATGTTGGAGTTACACTTGCAGGATGGATAAAGAAGATCCTAAAGCTAAACGAATATTCAAGAACTGTTGCAGATTTTACATTGATGTCTTGGAACGGAACTTGGTAGTATTACTAAAGTGTGTCATCTTCTTATTGACGCTGCGTTCTTTCTGAGCTAGACAGTTTATAGTAGATAATCAATGGAACAAGACCGAAGATAATCACAAAACCAACTCCAAGAAGTATCCATTTCAGAGATGTAATCGCACTCGCAATTAGAATAACAGGTTCAGAAAAACTTGGATATGCAGCTATCTGTGTCAACACTAAGATATTCTCAACATAATCAGTAAGGCCTGCTAGAAGAGGAAAAAGAACCAGTTTCTTCGCATTCGCACTATCAGGAAATGATTTCCTGAGTTCCATATTCATCCCAAATGCCATTGCTAACATGTAGGTAAGAGGAAAGAGAAAGTCCAGCATGTGCGCCTGCGCCCACACATACAAACCTTCTTGCCCAAGTTTGTTGAACACTTCTGTCATCTCATTAATCGAATAAGCAAACCGAGTATCAGGCATCGTGACATCACCATAGACATCATAGACCAAGGTCTGCGTCAGAAACGCCATCAACATGACAACTACGAAACTTGATACTATCATGATTATGAGGTTACGAAGTGATGATTGTCTTTCGATGAAATCAAGTACTGACATAGGATTAGGCTACTATTAGCTGCTATATTGGGATTATCTAACCTGCAATTTTACTCGAATGCACTTGTTGAAGTTGAGTGATTCCACCATCAATATACTGTGACAGTCAGAAGACAATCCCTGATGTAATTGTCAGTTTCATCATCACACATCGTGTAAATCACGACTCTGTTCTCTCCTGCGGTAGTGGCTTCGAAGGTATGTTTCATGTAACCAGAAGTCAACAGGTTGTTGTCACTCTGTAAGTAAATACTTGACATGGGGAATAGCGTCCCGTTATTGTCAAAACTTACTTCCAGAGTAGTTGTGCCAACTGGAACCAACCATATTCTACAGCTAAACTCAAGCATTACTATATCACCCACTTCAGTAGTGTATGTGATATTCAGTTCATACAAATAGTCGACCATGGAGTATCTATCAAGCCAGATGATGTCATCATATTCTAAGATGTAGACCTGAGGACCCGAATCTGCAGGGGCAATGAATTGATACACGCTAAAGCCCAATGCCACAATCGAGATGATCAAAGCCAAAGCACCAAGTGTTTGGCCAGAAACTTGTTGTTTGCCAGATTTCTTCTTACGAGATTTCGACATGTCAAACACCCCTTTGAGTGCAGAGGTGCAACCAACTATTGAATTCTATGTTTATTCACACAAAACACTGTATCCGTAATACTTATTAATGTAATATGTAATACTATTACATAAGTAATACCCGTTTGAGGAGATGAGGTGAAGAAATGGCGAACCTGAAAATACCCATTGAGAACGCAATTCTCATGGTCAGGGACATAGAAAGCCGCGATGGCACTATTGGATTTGATATTGCGGTTTCAGCCCATGTTCTGAGGAACATAGGCGGCATTCGGGTGAGTGTCTATGTACATGACAAGAGAGGTGCGTAATCAGGTCCTTAGTCCGAAAGATGGACCCACACATTTGCTTAACAGATTCACCCCTAAGTCCCTGTCGACCTTCTTTTCCTGAGCACAACAACAATCACAATGACCACTACTATAGCCACACTGCCGACGATGAGCCAGGGCAACATTACCTCAATGAACGGAATGGGTAGTATTGTGACCAGCACAACATCAGTGGCAACATTGCCCCAAATATCCTCGGCAACCATGGTATAGTTGTAAACTCCAGGTCTAAGATGAATGTCAATAGGATGTGTGAAGTAAATCACTAACGTGGGTGTGTCATAGTAGTCGATTTCGGTTCCGTTTCTAAGAAGCGAAAACGTAAGGGGACTAAGATCTGATAGGGTCCATTGTAGCTGATAACCAGTATCATCATCCACTCGGTAGGAGAGATCATCAATATGAGTTAGTGTTGGAGGTGTTGTATCGCGAACTATCACTGTAAAGACTGCTATTGTCCTATAACCATAGACATTGGTCGCATTCACCTCAAGTGGATAATTACCAACAGGAAGGTTTTGTGTGCTTACTATAGTGTCATAATCGAGGTCTGCAAAGTTCAAAGATTCATTTACAGATAGGATATAGGGAGCTCTGGGTTCAATAAAGGAAAATTGAAGGTCGTACTCGAAATCGGTGCCAAGCTCAATGGTCTGATCCTCTGGGGGGGTAACCCATTCTGGAGCAAATGGAACGTACATTAATGGATAAGAATCAGTATTGAACTGGAAGGTATGCGATGTGTCAC
>JBHLOX010000053.1:0-16755 GCA_048940045.1 Promethearchaeota archaeon | reverse complement strand
CAGTTACCTCAAGAACTAGGTCAACATCATGATTAGGCGTATAATCTGCAGGGATTTTGCCTAATGCGTTCTTGGTTGAATCGATTATCTTCACCTTGAGGTCTTGAGAGGGACTTGTTCCAGCCAACTCGTCGATGAACTGAAGCGTCAGCTCACTGGCTAATTTTGAAACATCAATCTCTTGACGCTGTTTATCAGCAAATAGCTCTCTAATCTCTAGTTCGAGTTGACGTCGCTCTTCATCCCCCAACGCATCCTTCATTTCACTACCTGCACCAGGTTCCTCAGAAGGAGTAAGCAGACGCACACCCTGATAGCTGTGTAGATAGAATGCAGCAAAGAATGAGAAGACATCTTTCAGGGGTTGAGTTTCCTTGAGAAGTTCGTGGAACATCTGTCTGTCTCTAGTACTTCGCATGTGTGATGCTAATGCCTCTCGGAGAAGAATCTCTTTTCCAGCTTCACTCATTTGACGCGTCTTCAATACCCAAGTGCTTGCCATCATTCATCACCTCAAGAAAGTGTTCCCGACTGTAACAGTCATCTCGTCTAACCGGTGCTCAAATGTCACAAGGTACAGTAATCCTTCTTCTTTGGGATCTCGAAGATACATGCGGGTGACTCGCGGTAGTAACTTACCAAGTCCTCTGACCTTCGAATCCATGAGATACTCAACAAATTCATCACCGATATCGAGTCCAATCATCGAAGCAGCGCCAATACCCTCTGCCTGTAGTCGAAGAACTCTCTTTGCGAATGTGGCTTCCATATCTTTCTCCCTCTCTTTCAGATGATCAAGCCTGCTCTGTAGTAGGTCTCGTAACTCGACGAAGTATTTGAGTGAGGGGTCAGGATCAGGTTTCGGAGGATGCGGCTTTTCTTCTTTGACAGGATACTGTGTCTTAATCTCATTAAGCGCTGCATCAATAGGAAGAGGCTTTACTGGTTCAGTGGGAGCTGGCGAGAATGGCGGAGGTGTTACTTCTGGTCGAGGTTCGTGCTGGTCCATGTCAACTGCTTCAGCAGCTTCCTTTGCTGCTGCTTCTGCGGCGGCTTGAGCCGCTCTGTGACGCTCAAGGTTCTCCATATAATCTTTCATAGCAGCTTCATACTCACGCATCCGCGCTTCATGTTGTCGAGTCTTCTCTGTGAGTAATTCCTCACGTTTTGCATTATGGGCACGAATAGCATCATTCTCTTCATCAATTATGCGACATTGGTTCTCCCATTCCTGAACATGTGCTATGTATTCCTGTTCTCGTTGATCAGCCTCAAATTTGGCACGGTCGACCATTGCACTGGGTGTCACTGTTTCACCTACAATCTCGTGTATAGAATTCAGTATTGTAAGGAGTGCTTGTGGATTTGTCATGGAATCATCCAGGGCAGTCTTGAAGTTCTCAACCCATTCCATGGCCTCCTTTCTCCACGCATCAGATCGCTCACCAGCACCCTCGACTGCAGTTTCAAGCTCGCTTTCAAGATTTGTTTGTTCTGACAACATTTTATCAATGATACGACGGACCAGGGGTTTGGAGAGTAATGTATCAGCGACATCAGGGATGACATCTGATACAAGATCTTGAAAATCATATAGAAGTGTCATTAGCGCTTTTCCATGCTCAGTAAGCTCTTCTGAGTCAGGAATTGAGTATTGCTGCGTGATATCTCTTCGAGCAATCTCAGCTACATTCTCAAACCCAATGAGGCTCCAAATGTCAATTGTCTTGAAGGATTCAATAAGTTTCCGAGTGACAACATCCATGAGCTGTTTGAAATCAGCATAATGTGCCCCCTCAAATGCTTCTTTTGCGAACGCCGCATTAAGTTGGGCTTGTATTTCAGCATAGAAGAGGTCGAATAATGTGAGGTCAGTGGACGCCATGTCATCTTGAAGAGTTTCTTTCTTGAAGTCTTGAAGTGCTGCAAAGAATGCCTTCTTTGCTGCGTGAGTTACAAGATACTGATTTAGTTCCTTCGAGAAGTATTGTAGGACCCTCTTAGCGTAAGCAACTGCGTATCTCATAGTACCCTTGAGTTCCCAGGCTTTTATCTCTCCGGACACCGCAAACTCTCGGGTCACTGAATCCATGACTCGGTCAACAAGGTCCATAGCAAGATTGTTTGTAATACCTGAGGAAACATCACTATTCACTGATACTGCAGAGGATAATTCACTCCTATGATTCTCAATTGTGAGTGATTTGCCTGAACTAAGGTGATCCTCTACTATATGCTCAAGAGCATTAACTGAAATTTCAAAATTCCTCATGAATTCATCAATACGAGGTTTTAGAGAATCAATATCAGAAAGAGAAACCTCATTCTGACCGAGATAATCTATTAGACCACTGGCAACACCCTTTACTATCTCAGACTCCTCCAAAGCATATGCATAGTAGTTTAATTCGCTAAGAAGAGCCTGACCGGTTTCAGGGACAACCTTGGTCAATGTTTCAATGGCACTAGGAGTTAGGACACGTCGTTTGAAATGAGCAATGAGTCTGTCATCAGGCTCATTGGGAAGTTTGAAGTCAAGACTCTTGTAACCTGTGATCTTCATACCAGGAGGTTGTGTAGTAAAATCATCAGTGACAGTCATCTTGGCAATTAGATCGATATCAACATGGTCTGGTTTTACTTGAAGAGAGTCCCAGGAACCTTGGAACCGTCGATCGAGCATGTCCACAAACAGAACGCTGTTCAACCGGTCCGCGAAATTAGTCATGACTGGGAGTCCTTCCAGTTCATAGTTCAACTCATTATTGATAACAGCACTCTCGATATCTGCAATCTTCTTTGATAGAATCTTCATATAATCATCAATCTTGAATGGATCAACAACTCCCTTTTCCCAACTCAAGACACAGACGTGAGAACCTACTCCACCTTCAACTCCACCAGCTACCACAAGCTGCTCCGGCAGTACATCAGGACCTGGTGGACGGTCTAAATCCCATTCGATTGAGAGAATCTCGAGGCCTTCGGAAGACATCAGTGTGTCTCGAATAGAGAAAAGTAAGGGAACAATGTTCATCGAAACAGTCTTGGAATGCTGTTCCAACATACTACCTGCACCAATCGCACTCCCAATAGGATAGCCTAGTCCAGTAGATGTTCCTAAGACAGAAGCAGAGGCCATTCGAATAGCCTCAACAGTACTCGGTGCTTGTGCGTCTCTTTGATCTGACAACGTAAGACTCTCCTGATGAACACATGGAGTGAATGTATGACTAACCCTTATTCCATCTTTTGAATCTAGCTCGGGCAGCTATCATACTCTTGTCCATATACCATTCCCAAGCTCGCGGATTAGACCAGCTTCCTTCAATCCCTCAAGCGTGACATGTATTGTTGTAGTGAGTAATGCATCATAGCTTTGAGGAATGGGAACACTCCGTGCTTGTCGAATATCAAAGACGAACTGCTCAATATCAGCGTCACCCCTTGCGCTCAATAATGTGAGTAAGGTATCTTGGAGATGTACTACTCCGTCACGCACAGCTTCAAACTGGAGACGGGCATCGGTAAATAGGTGAGGCGTATCATGTGCAGGAAATAGATGATCAGCTCCAAGTTTGGATAGTGCATCCAGAGCTGCCAATTTTGCCACCACACTCCCAGTGATGTCAACGTAGAACTTCCTGGGGTCGTTTGGGAAGTTATTCACCTCATCCCCCGAAAACAAAGCTTTGTGTTTGAGATCATAAAATGCACAGTGACCAGCAGAGTGTCCAGCTGTGTGAATTACTTTTAGCGTTATTTCTCCTACTGATATGCTCTGTCCCTGTGTGATTAGCTCATCAGCCTCAATTCCACGGTAGTTGACTCGAAGAGGACCCTTATCGAGTTTCATTGAGAACCTTTCAGCACGATCCATCAAAAGGCGATCATTCAGGAATTTGGCGGGAGTCTGAAGAAGCTCTTCATCATCCTTGTGAATTAAAACTGGTGCACCGGTTGACCTTTTGAGTCGTCCTGCACCCGCAGCATGGTCTGGATGTCCATGGGTGCATAAAATCCCAACGAGATCGTTCTTAGGGTCAAGTCCAAGGTCTTTAATCGCTTTCTCAAGTCGATTTCCAGGATCACCTGCAGTCCCAGGGTCGATCACAAGAACCTCACTTTCATCCACTATTAGGTAGCTGGCAATGAAACCAAACTCCCCTGCAAACTTACCTCGTACAACATGAATTCCAGGAATAATCTCAGCTGATGCCATTGGTCTAACTGAAGTTGCTCTTCCAACACTTATGATAATATCGTCTATGGGTGGGTTTAGATAACAAATACTAAATCGAGAAGCATGAATAGAAAAACTTCCGAGGTCAATATATGAGAGGTGTGTATGTACTCGTCATCAGGATCAAACAGCCAATCACAATTCAGATTAGGTCCAAAAGGATGATCGAGTTTGAGTCAGGCATATGGGTATATGTTGGTTCAGCTATGGGTACTGGTTCTACAAGCCTCGAGAATCGATTGGAAAGGCACTTCCGGAAAAACAAGACCATCCATTGGCACATCGATTATCTACTAGATGAAGACTCGGAAATTGAAAAAGCCATCTGGGCACAGACCACAAGTCATCTTGAATGTGATTTGGCAAAGTCACTTACTTCATATGATGCATTCAAGATAGGACCAAAGGGTTTTGGGTCATCGGACTGCAAGAGTGGATGTGTCGCTCATATCTTCAAGTATCAGAATGGAAAGGAGGTCGATTCTGTTCTCAATTCAGTCTTTGTTAAACTAGGTCTACAGTTTCAAACGACCATGGATGGACAATTGAGTTAACAAACTCCTTAGCAGCAAGTATTAAATGCGCCTAATTTGCATCTGTCAATAAGAGGAGGAAACCTAGAGTGCCAGATTGGAAGATCATTTTCCAAGACTTGAAAACAACAGGACAGACCTTTACTGTGTATTTGAGATACCAGCAAAAGGATACACTTGCAAAGATACCAAACGTCAAGGTCCAAGAGGTCTTTGATGATTATGTTAGGCTAGAGAATCCTAGTGGCTATGGGGTTCTTGGTTACGAAGATATTCTCTATGTTTCGATTCCAAGGCAGTCTCAGATTAGACCAATGCAATAAGGGCGACAAGTAGCCCCGTACGGCTAAGGTTTAATTGGCAAAATCAGGTTTCTTACAGATGTAGACCAGATAATCAGTTGGTGCTAAGTGCAGTGTCATCACTAGTATATATCCCAATAGAAAATGAGCGCGTCCTCAGCCAGCATCAAGAGTATATCCTGACCAACTACAGATGGATACAATTTGATAGAGGCTCTCGGACCAGTGCAAGTCTCCCGCTCCATATCATTAAGGAGTACAAGTTGACACCCAACTCTGCGATGTGTAAGGTTGTGAATGGAATTGTGAATCTTGTGGGAGCAATGCCGCGGAAGGAGGAGCTTCGTGCTGCACTAGGACTTCGTGAGTTCGATAGCCTTCGGGCTGGTGATCAGAGAAAAATCTGTGAGGTGAGTGGTGTGCCTTTTGTGCATCCTGACCATCCATATAATAGATGGATTTCAGTAGGTTTTCATAGACCCTTTTCAAGGCACTTCTATCAAACCTTTGCATGGTTGAAAGGTGAGGAAGTATTTACCTATCATCCAGGAAGCTTCATCCTCACAAACTACCGGCTCTATCAGTATGATCAAGGAAACAAGAAAGTCTTCATGTTTCCTCTCTACATGGTTGAAACTTTCGAGGCGAGAAGAAGTGAAATAAAAATCAAAGCAACAACTGGTAAGTTCAAGTTAAAAGGTAGAGTTCCTAGACAAGATCACCTTCTCACCGTATGGCAGACTCGCGCATGGAGTTCAATCTCAAAAGAACATCTTGATTGGTTGATTCGACCATACAGCTACATAACACCACACCATCCATTGTCACAATACATGGTAAGTGATTCTGCAACAGTCACTCCAACTCCAGTCGCACAAGAAACAACTCAGGAGATTCAGACTGCAGCTGGAAATGGAGGACGAGGAACTGTCTTTGTCAAACCTGTGATCAAAGACAGATGCACAAATTGCTCCGCTCCAATGTCATGGGAGAAAATCGATTGGACTGGTCCTGACCAGTATGCATGCCCATCTTGTGGTCACCCTCACAGAGTGGACTATGTTAGAATGTAGAATTCATTAGGAGTGGGCTTTGGTCCACTCCAATGAAAGTCTCTTGATTGTCTTTTCTGTTGGCAGACCCGTTTTTTTATCCCAACCTCTCAATGCGTAGTAATCATCAAGCATCGGGTCAAGATCTACTGTCTGACCTTTGCCCGGACCTTCTGGCATTGGATCCTTCGTGAAACGATCTGGAAGATTGTCATCCTTGCGGGTTATTCCTTCACGTTTATTGAAAAGACGTTTCAATGTGATTTGACGCTCAGCAATCTCAATAAGGTTCTCGACTTTACCCAAGTGCTTCTCACCTGTTGCAAGAGGCAACATCTCTGCAAAGTCTTCCATCCAGAATATCGGAGGCCATGACACTGAATACCAGCATACAATCAAAGTGTCTCGGATGCTATACGAGTTTTCACTCTCGAAGACAGCGACTGCTTTATGCTTCTCAGTATAGGGATCAATAATCTCAGGGAGTTTGTCAGCACCCCATCTCTTTGCTGCAACATCCTCATATCCCAGCTGGTCAACAACGACTAAACTTCTGAGATGGTCTGCTCCTCTTGCACCAGTTGCATGTCCTAGACCAATACTTCGATGGGTGCGTCCGTCCTGACCAGAAACCTCCATTCCCTTAACGTGAATCGCATATTTCTCAGAACCCTTCCCGATTGCATCTGCAGCTCTCTTGCTACCCTCAGCAAGGAGGTTTCCAAAACCATCACGTTCTGCAATCATTTGTAGGAGACGGATTGCATGTTCTCTGTTCCCCCACTCAAGTTTGAAACCCCCAGTGTCTTCCTCTGTAATCATACCATTCTCAAATGCTTCCATTGCAAAGGCAATGGTCATTCCTGCAGATATGATGTCCATCCCATACCGGTTACAGATTTGATTGGCTTTCAGTGTGGTTGCATAATCATCAATGCCTAAAGAACTACCAAATGCCATAAGACCCTCATACTCAGGTCCCTCCTCCAAAGTTCCAGCAAAGGGTCCAGTCCGTATATAGTTGAGCTTTTTGCATCCAAGGCTGCAACCAAAACATGCTCTGTCTGATACCGTGAATCTCGGTCTGATATAGTCTCCAGTCAACTTTTCATATCCAGGAAAGACTCCGGTGCGATGGTTATAGGTTGGTAATTCACCAATCTCCTGTTTGACTGCAGTCAGAATCCATGTTCCCCACTTACCCATCTCTTGAGCCTGAGGATTCTCACGTACCCGCATATGGGCTTTTTTCGCAAGCTCAAAGAATTCCTCGTGGTTATGAACATCCACACCACCGTGACCTCGAATCGCTATTGCCTTAACATTCTTTGAACCTAAGACCGCACCCATTCCTGTGCGCCCAGCAGCCCTAGCATGGTTCACCATCACTGCAGAAAACCTAACCAAGCGTTCACCTGCAGGACCAATTGCCGCTACCTGTATATCAGGGTCATGATGAGCTTTCTTGATATTGATAGTTGTTTCGTCAGTAGTTCTTCCCCATAACTCAGATGCATCACGAAGTTCGAGATGTGAGTCCTCGATATAGATGTAGACAGGTTGTTCAGACTTTCCCTCTACGACTAACAAATCGTATCCAGCATATTTGAGCTCTGGACCCAAGAAGCCACCAACATGGCTTTCACCCCAAATACCAGTAAGAGGAGCTTTTGAAATGAGGACAGTCCTTCCACTCATTGGCCACATTGTTCCTGTGATAGGTCCAGTAGCTACTATGAGTTTGTTATCCTCTCCAAGCGGCTCAGTACCAGCAGGAACCTCCTCATAGAGTATTTTTACTCCGAATCCGTCACCACCAATATACTCCTTTATCCATTGTTTCGGAAGAGGAGCCACATTGAAGTTGTTGTCAGTTAGGTTGACGCGTAGTATCTTTCCCTTATAGCCACCAGCAGTCACTTCATTCAGCTCCGCTAGACTCTTTGGCTGTTCTATTAATCTCTCTCAGATAGCTGGATATCTTACTATGGCGATCAATAGAGGGTACAACAGAAACCTCAGCATAAGTTATAGCTCCAGTTGGACATGCCTTAGCACACTCAGGATCGCCACCACAATGATCGCACTTTATTATCTTCATTCTATTTGTGTCCAATAGGATAACTCCATTGACGCAAGCTCCAACACAGGACTTGCAAAGGATACATTTGTCTTCATCAAGAAAGGTCATCTTCGAGATTGGATCTCGACGAATCGCAAAAACTGGACATATGTCAACACAGGGTGCTGTTTCGCAGGGCCCACATACATTGGGTATATCAAGTCCAAGATCATCATAACGGACAATCTTCAACCGTGCAAGACTCGGTTGGAACAGACCTTCATTTTTAGCGGTGCAAGCGAGTTCACATATACGACAACCAGTACACTTCGTGAAATCAACGACTAGATGTGATGGCAGGAAAACCACCTCGACGTCTTGTTATTCATGCAATACCACACTAAAATGCTTCGGACCATCTATACGGTTTATTAGGCAAAAGGTGTAACAAACGAGTAGGTTGAATACAATGTCAGAAGAAGGAACTATCGAGACAGACGAAGGAAAGAGGAAGAAGGGAAAGAAACCCGACTATTGTGAAGTAGAGTTTGAAATAGGCAATATCGAGTTTGAGGCAAAAGGACGGAGTATCGTTGTCGAACGTATGTTCAGAATGCTTCTGGAAAAAATTGAGGAAGGCAAACTAGTAGCTGAGTTCAGGCTGCAAGACGTTGATGAAGAAGAGGAAGAGGAGGAAGAAGAAGAGGAACTCCCACCTTTCGATATTCCTGAAGGACCAGAAGAATATGAAGAGCCTCCCGCTGATACCTCACTAGACCCGCCACCCAAATGGGATAGTTTAGAGACGGAAGAACCTGAGGTTTCTGATGCTGAACGTGAAGAACTGGGTATTGAGTAGTTACAACATGTGATTATTCAACTGGTATGACCCAACCGTGAGGGTCTTCCCGTTCACCTGATTGAATGCCAATTAGGTCATCAAAGAGTCTTTGGGTCAATTCTCCTGTTTGACCATTGGAAACCTCATAGGGTACATCCTTATACCAGAGAGACCCCACTGGAGCAATAATGGCTGCCGTGCCACAACCAAAGATTTCCTTTACCTTCCCAGAAGACAGACCCTCGATGACCTCATCAATGGAGATCATTCGTTCTTTTGGAGTAAAGCCATAGTCCTTTACGAGAGTGAGTACTGAGTTTCGAGTTATGCCAGGGAGAATCGATCCTGAAAGCGGCGGTGTTGCCACTTCATCATCAAATCTGATAAAGAGGTTCATTGTCCCGACTTCCTCAATCCATTTTCTTTCAAGGGCATCTAACCAAAGGACTTGAGAATAACCTACTTTTGCTGCATCGGTTCCTGCAAGCAAGCTCGCAGCATAGTTGCCAATTGCTTTTGCCGCTCCAGTTCCACCTTTGACAGCTCGAACGTATTTATCACTCACATAGATCTTGACTGGACTGAATCCTTCTTTGAAATAAGGTCCCACAGGACCAACGATAACGTAATAGAGATACTCTCGTGAGGGGCGAACACCAAGTTTTGGTTCGGTACCAATCATCGTGGGTCGGATATAGAGTGAACTTCCAGGCACCTCAGGTACCCAATCTGACTCAATCTTCAGCAGTTCCTTCAACGAGTAGATAGCGAAATCGACATCAATCGTAGGCATGACCATACGTTCTGCAGATTCGTTGAGGCGTTTGAAATTCATTTCAGGTCTGAAAAGAAGTACTCGCTCACCTCTTCGATAAGCTTTCATTCCCTCGAAGATTCCTTGGCCATAATGTAGACAAAGAGCAGCAGGACTTAGTGCAAGTGGACCAAACGGATGAATCCTTTCATCAGTCCATCGACTACCGTCATGGCGCATAGAAAACATGTGGTCGGAAAAGACGGTACCAAAGGCAATCTGAAGAACGTCAGTTGGTTTCTTCTTTCGCCTATCCTCGGGAACAAGATCGACTTCAATGTTCATTACAGCGCACAACGGTACAGGATTGTGCATATCCTCCTCTTAAGCGGATAGGTCTGGTAATTGCGTCTTAGAAAATCCCTTAAGTCATACATTAACTGGGAATACATCCTAGGAGTGGATTAAATGAGTCACCACGAAGGAGCTCCTCCACAAGACGACTACTATATGGACCCAAAGGAAGTGCTTTCTCAATACAGCGTAGAATGGGTATCTCTTCGAAAATCCTATGATGAAATCAAAAGTCAGCTCCTTGATGTCCAAGAAGAGCTTAGCCGAATAGATAGGCGGCTAGAGATGGGCGAGCTCACTGAAGGTGAACATATAGTTCTCTACAAGGAGAAATGGGCGGAATCCACTCAAATTGTTCAAGTGAAGAGAGAGGTGGAGAAACGACTCTACGAGATTCAGAGAGAAATTCGTGCCGCCAATAAGCAGTTAAAGCAAGCAGAGGAAGAACGTCGTAGAAGAGAGAGGATGGAAGAAGAACGCAGTCACGCAATGATAGAGTGGATGTCGCTAAAACAGGGCTTTGATTTGGTCACTGCTCGGCGAGATGAGATAAACGCTGAATCTGACAGGCTTGAGGTTCAAAGACGCAATGGTAGTATCTCAGAAGGAAAATACAGAGAAACGAGAATCGAACACATTAGACAACTTGCTGAACTCAGTACAGTAGAATCTGATGTCAAACGAAGACTTGCTGAGCTCCTAGAGATCATCAGGAAATAAATTGGCTGTAAAAAGGAAGAATTGCAGAACCCATGAGAGGGTCCTGCTGGTGAAAATCTAAACTCGGTGTCCCTGAGCAATCATAGCATCAGCGACTTTCAGGAAACCTGCGATATTCGCACCCATAACATAGTTGCCTTTCTTACCAAACAACTCAGAAGTCTTGTAGGCATTTGCATGAATTGCCTGCATTATCTGCTGAAGCTTGGAGTCAACCTCTTCACGAGTCCAGAAGAATCGCTGACTATTCTGAGCCATCTCAAGACCCGAAACTGAAACGCCGCCAGCGTTGGCAGCTTTGCCAGGTCCAAAGAGAACTCCATTCTCGAGGAATAACTCAATCCCTTCAGGAACAGTTGGCATGTTAGCACCCTCACCAACAGCCATGACACCGTTATCAACAAGCATCTTTGCTTCCTTCGCATCGACCTCGTTCTGGGTTGCGCTTGGAAGAGCGATGTCGCATTTCAGACTCCAGGGAGTGCCCTTAGCAGTTACTGTGTAGTCCACCTTGAAGTGTTCAGCATACTCTTTGATCCGACCTCTTCGAACATTTTTTAGCTCCATGATCCATGCGAGTTTCTCTCTGTCAATACCATCAGGATCGTGGATCCAGCCAGTTGAGTCACTCAAAGCAATGACCCTAGCACCTAAATCGATACACTTCTCAGTGGCATATTGAGCCACATTTCCAGAGCCAGAAACAACTACGGTCTTACCCTTCATCTCTTCGCCCCGGGTCTTCAACATTTCCTCGACAAAGTAGACACAGCCATATCCTGTTGCTTCAGGACGGATCAGTGAACCACCCCATCCAGCTCCCTTACCGGTCAGGACACATGTTCCATGATGGTTTGTGATCTTTCGATAGGCCCCATACAAATAGCCAATCTCCCGACCACCCACACCAATGTCTCCAGCTGGCACATCTACGAACTGACCAATGTGTCGGTAGAGTTCAAACATTAAGCTTTCACAGAAGCTCTCAACCTCAGCATCAGTCTTGCCTTTTGGATCAAAGTCGGAACCTCCTTTTCCACCACCCATTGGTAAGGTTGTGAGGCTGTTCTTGAAGACCTGTTCAAATCCGAGGAACTTCAAAACACCCTGTGTAACAGTGGGATGGAAACGAAGACCACCTTTGTAAGGACCGAGGGCAGAGTTGAACTGAATCCTGAAACCACGGTTGACCTGAATCTTTCCATCTCTATCCTTCCAAGGTATACGGAACTGGATTATACGCTCAGGTTCTGTTATCCGTTCAAGGATAGAGTTTTCCTTGTACTGGGGGTACTTCTTGATGGCTGGCTCTAAGGACTCCAGTACTTCAAACACGGCTTGATGAAAGACCTTCTGCTCAGGATCTTTCTCAATGACGTGATTATAGACACTTTCTATGTACTTATCCAATGGTACTCACTCACCACTAGTTATACGCGTTCGAGGGGCCTGATGACTTCCACATAAATCAATCGGAATCGGCCCCGAAGACTAAAAACATACAAAATCGCAAATATCCGACATCTAACCGCAAAGTTGTAAGACAAACAGTCATTAGCTATGCGAGATAGATTAAAACTGGGCAAGAAACGATGCCAACATTTGAGCAGGAATGGATAAGTCCGATATTAGAAGTGTATCGTAAGCGGAAGATTACTGAGAACTACACAGTCATTCTTGGTCTTAACCCATTAGGGCAGGCTCTCTGCAGGAAACTCTATGAGAACAATCAGTTTGAAACAGTTCTTCTCTTCAGCTCTCCAGCATTCTCATCGTGGAACAGGTACCCAGTAGATTTGAAACCACCAGTTGTTCCGGTTCATGGAATGATTACAGACGACTTGATGATTGTCTTCGGAGATGTTATGATAAAGGAATATGATTGGATGACAGATTTGTTGTTCTATCTCAGAGGGAATGTTCCAACAAGATTCGTGATATCCCTGATGAATCACGATGGCCCTACTTGTGGACAGGTGCTCTCAAAGAAAGGCGATCGACTTCTGAAGAGAATGGATATTCCGCTTGGTAGGTCTGATTTCTATGATGGGATCACAGCGCCTCTCATTAGTGCGGGTAGCGCTGCAGGTCTGGACCCAGTTGCTCTTTTCTTCGAAGAGTCCAAGGATGGGGAGATAATTCTACAAGTTGATGATGTAACAGTTACTCAGGGAGACGTGGACGAGGCACTCACTCGGCTTAAGACTGGTTTGGACTTCCAGCTCGCTTTTTAGTCATCAGTTTCTTCAAAACTCGTTCTTCCATAACCAGTTCGGTTTCTTCCTGCCATTTGGTCAAATCGTTGATGTATGTCGCTTCGAGAGATGCCACTATCGCAGTTTGCACACATTAGTGCTCGAATTTCTTTGACATTCACAATTTCACCACATGATATACAGGTCCATAGACCTCCCTGAAGTAGCTTAGTCTTTCTGTATACAGTCTTTGCCATGTTTCGAAGAGATTTTGGACAGTCTTCAGCTACACCAACTACACCCTTATCGGACCACTCACAGAGAACAGAAACCAGAGTTGTCATCAATTCGATAATCCGGGTAGTTCGATCTTCAATCTCAGTTGAAGATTCAGATTTCGTGTCTTTTGGTGCATCAGGGATTCTTGATAACATCTCAATGAAGGCGAAAAACGCTGGCGCAGGAAACCTCTCCTTTCCACGTGCTTCAACCATTTGACCTAGAACCGCTGAAATCATCAAAGTCTGAGTATAATCTTCACCGAGAATCTTTTCAGCCTCACGAACAATCTTGTTTGCATTGATTCGATATTTCGTTCCATTGAGTCCTTGTTCGCCAGCAATATTTCTAACTGACTCGATTAGCCCCATTCCTTTGGACATCATTCGGTTGACCTTTCTCGCTATGGTTTGATATGGTAGACCAGCATCATTCGCAAGCTGCTGCAGAAGGTCTCTGGCTGTCAAACTCAAACGTAGCACGTACCTGTGGTAGCATGAATCAATGACACCATGACCAATTTAAGTTACTGTAGTACCATACTGTGAAAGATGGTTGGGTGACAAATCTCATAAAGGGAAAGTTGTCGACAACAAACGGTGGTCCCTCATGAAGGACTATGATGTCATCCTCGCAAGTGGCGCAGAGCACCTTAAGGAAAGCTTTCAGGAAGATGGATACCGGGTTTTCACATCTGCATTGAACTATGATAGACGTAGACTCTTTCCAAATGCAGACATCTATGCCAAGTTAGAAGATATTTCTGAACTATCAGATAGGAGGGCAGTCATAATTCAGAATTGTACAGGATCGGGTCCTGCTGAGAATGAGCCCTACACAACATCAGACCGTGTAGTTGAGCTCCTACTTCTCTTGGATCTTCTCTCGCGACCAGTTGTTGTTCGAGAAACAGGACATAAATGCTACGAGTGTAAACCAATAGCCCCGCCTTCTAGTGTTGACGTAGTTCTTACATTCCAACCCTTTGCATTGCAGGATAAAGCATTCAAAACTGGAGAAGCTGTATCGGCGAGATGGGCTATTGAAACCATCGCCAAATTTTGTAACAAGGTCTGGGTTGTCAATCCACATGCTCCAGACAGTCTTGATTGGGTACAAGAATTGATAGAGAAGGGACTCTATGAAACAATCGATGTAATTCCTGATTTGATTGCGTTCGCTGAGAAGCAGTTTGGTTTCAAAGACGCAATTCTCGTTACTCCCGATGAAGGAGCCCAAGAGAGATACAAGATAAAGGGATTCAGAAAAAACAGAGAGGATTCATTCAAGGTGGACCTGCAGGGAAACATTGAGGTAGAAGGCAAAGAAGTCATCGTTGTGGACGACCTCACAAAGAGTGGTAGTACCCTCTTGAAAGCTGCTGATAGGTTGAGAAACCAAGGAGCAGCTGATGTGGGGATGGCGGTCGCACATGTGCTGCCGCTAATGGAAAGAGGCGAAGAACTGCTAGAGGAACTCCTTGAAAAAGCACGGGGAATGATTGTAACAACAAACACTATTCATACCGAGATTTTTGGAGAACAGAATCCACAGCTGACATACAACATCGTACAGACCTTACTCAAGCACATCTAGTGTGATTGCGTTCTCAATCCAAGTAATCCTCTGCCGCGTCCTTTGCATTCCACGCCTTAGCACTAGTCTTCTCTACAAGATTCCTCTTTTCGAGGTCAAGAAGTGCTTGCACTACATCGTTTTGACTGCACTCAACATTTTGCTTTTTCAGGATTGAAGTGATAGCATTTGGCCTGCGAGAATCAGACAGGATGAGTCCAAGTATTCTCTTTTGCAGCTCAGTGATTTCCTCACTCATTGTAACCATGCAAGTCGGCTCTTATTTGGTTCTTAAGCCTATCTCTATCTCAATGCTGTGTTCTGTCGAAACCCTTTTGTTGCAGATAGCAACTCCGCCAGAAGGTTGTAGCATGTCAGACGACAGAGAGTATCATATCGGAATCGCACCAGGAGAAATCCCTGAACTTGTACTACTACCAGGGGATCCTGATCGTGCATATGACATTGCAATGAAGTTCTTTGATGAGCCTGAAGAAATTGCCAAGAATAGAGAATATTGGAGTTTCAAGGGGAAATGGAAAGGAGTGCCCGTCGCAGTCTGTTCGACTGGCATAGGTTGTCCATCTGCGGCCATAGCTTTAGAAGAACTTGTGAAAGCCGGGTGTACAACATTCCTTCGTGTTGGAACATCTGGAGCAATCAGCAGTTCTGTGACTGCTGGAGACTTGGTTATCTTTAGTGGATCTGTGAGAGATGATGGAACATCACGACAATATGTTCCAATCGAATTTCCTGCGGTGGCAAATCCAGAAATGGTCATGGCGCTCATGAGGTCAGCACAGGTTAATGATGCTAAGTACCATGTTGGTATAGGACATAGTAAAGATGCTTTCTACAGTGAACATCCAGACTATGTGGTAGATCCGGAAGGGACTCGAAGAAAATGGCATGAGATGAGAAACTCTGGGGTGTTGGCTACTGAGATGGAGGCGGCTGCCCTTTTCGTCATTGGACATCTAAGGGGTGTCAGGGTGGGTACAATATGTGTGGTCATCGGAGAGAATGTGGAGAAGGAAGCTAAGATAGTAGGGAAACCTCCAATTGATAAGCTAATCACAGTGGCTCTGGATGCGATTACTACTTTCAAGAGATAGTACCAGTATTATAACCCACCAAACCAGACTTTCTTTTGGACAGCCATGTGGAGGTCTTCAGCGGTTCTCTTGTCAATCCCAGTAAGTGTTGCGAGCTGATCCGGACTTGTGGCAACAAAATCCGTCGT
Source organism: Promethearchaeota archaeon (assembly GCA_048940045.1). Taxonomy (GTDB): domain Archaea; phylum Asgardarchaeota; class Thorarchaeia; order Thorarchaeales; family Thorarchaeaceae; genus SMTZ1-45. The sequence continues at coordinate 602 of JBHLOX010000053.1, read as the reverse complement.
GGTTGCAATTCCAGCATTGAATATCAGATTGATGGTGGGTTCAGGAGTTCCCAGTTCAGTTAAAAGACCCCTGAGATCAGCCATTGTGTCTGCACTTGCCTTTGGAGGTGCTACCGCAGGCATGTCTTTCTCAATTGGATCCACTATAGTAGCTTCTGCGGCTTCAGGAACTTTTTCGGGTACAGGCTCAGCAGATTCCTTCAAATCACGAAGTTCTGCAATCTCACCCTTAACACTATGTTTCGCAATGAATGATGGTCTTAGGAAAACGATACCAACAAGTATGCAGAACAGGAGAAGAGGTACTAGCATGATATTGCTGATGTCCATTGGTACAAGATCACCACCAAGCCCAGGACCTACGAGTCCTCCAGTAATACCATCTGTGATCAAGGTAAACCAAGAGTCGCCGGAGAGGTCCGTGAAAAGGACAAGCCAGAGCGGGCTGAATAGGCCAAATCCACCGGCTTCAAAGATCAAAAATTCCCGGATAGCCTCTTTTCGAGCAAAATACACGAGGATTGGGGGTACGGCTCCAATTGCTATGGACATCAAAAACCAAATCGCATAGACTTCCCATGGTATGGCGAGGATTTTGATGA
>JBHLOX010000196.1:0-4141 GCA_048940045.1 Promethearchaeota archaeon | reverse complement strand
TCATAGAGTGCCAGCTCATCAACGATTGGACCTCGTGATATATTCACTAGAATCGATGTTGGTTTCATCCAAGAGAGAAACTCTCTATCAACAAGATTTCTGGATTCATCAGTCAGGGGGAGAGATAGAATAATGAAATCAGAGTCCTCGACTTGTGGTTTTACTTCTTTGATGCTGACCACTTTGTCCACCAGGTCAGTGTGTCTTGAGGACCCACTGAATGTGGCTGCGCTGATTGCGACATCAAAAGACCTCAGTTTCCGTGCGATTTCAGCACCAATGTGGCCCAGGCCGATTATCAAGACCTTCTTACCCCGAATCGCAATATTGTGAACAGGACCACCCCATCTGTGGATCCAGTTTCCAGTCCTCAACTCTCTATCACTTGGAATAATGAACTTTGCAATTGAGAGGAGGAGGGCGATTGCAAATTCAGCAACCTCTGCTGAGTTGACGTGAGAGTTGCAGACAATTAGGTTTCCTCGTTCTCTCACAGCTTCCATGTCAATTTTGTCAATTCCAGCTCCAAATGACTGAATCATACGCAGATTTGTAGCTTTTTTGATGAAGTTTCCAGAAACTCGACCGGAAAGGAGGATTTCTGCATCGCCTCCTTTCTCAAGCATGGACTCAACAGTTCCATCTGATTGAATGACTTCGGCTTCGTCATTAAGGATTCTCTTCATAATCGCGACAAGCTCATCGGAATAGGGAACCAGAACCTTCAATCTTTCAACTCCAAGAAATTTGTTCCATGATTTTCCAAAAGTTTCTGGAAAACCATGGACTCCTAGACTAATAGGACCGTGCTATATATACGACCTCTTTGGCGACCTTACCGCAAGCGACACAAACACCTTCGGGTTTCTCTTCGATGTCGATTCGAGTTCCGCGTATTTCACCACGTGTATTCTTTTCGATTTGTTCGGCACAGGAGTAGGCATCCATCTCAATGGAACAGAAGGGAACACGCGCGATTTTTCCGTTTTCTAACGCATCATCAATCTCACCGAATCGTTCGGCGTCCACAACGAGCCCTTCGAACTTAGCCTCGGCCATCTTGAGAAGTTTCTCATCAATCTCTTTCCCGAGAGATACAACCCGCTTCTTTAACTCCTTGAGCTCTATGGTTTCACGCTTCATCGTGTCACGACGAAACAGTACAACACTACTCTTTTTGATGTCGCGGGGACCTGCTTCTATACGGATGGGAACACCCTTCATTTCCCAGTAGTGATATTTCCATCCGGGGGTTTCATCACTGTCATCGAGGTTGACACGAATTCCAGCCTTCTTCAACTTCTTTTTGATGTCTTCACAGTACTTTAGCACTGTGTCAACATCCTTTCCCTTGAAGATTGGCACAATCACTACTTGGTAGGGAGCAACCTTGAAGGGAAGTCTGAGCCCCTTGTTATCTCCATGGACTGAAATCATTGCTCCATAGATTCGGGAGATTGCAGGACCATAGCAGGTCTGCCATGCATAGACTGTTTCATTGTCCTTGTTCAGATACGTGATGTCAAATGCCTTGGCGAAGTTATCACCCAAATCATGTGTTGAGGGTAGCTGGATCACTTTACCATCAGGCATCAGTGTGTCTGCAGCGTAAGTATTCAGTCCTCCAGGGAATTTGTCCCATTGGGTTCTTCGGAACACCATTGTAGGGAGTCCAAAGTTGTCTGTACACACTTCCTTCGTAATCTCTAGGTCTTCCATGACCTGAGCTTTCGCCTCCTCATGTGTGGCAAAGACATTATGGCTTTCAATCCAGAGGAACTCTCTCCCCCTTAGAAAAGGACGAGTGCTCTTCACCTCAGACCGGAAGACTGAGCAGCGTTGGTACCTTTTCAAAGGGAGGTCTCTCCAGCTGCGCACCCAAAGAGAGTACATAGGATAGATAGCAGTTTCACTAGTAGGTCTTAACGCTAAACGTTCCTCTAGCTTTTCACCGGAGCCAATCTCCTCTATCCAGAAGACCTGAGGGGTGAAGCCTTCAATATGTTCTGCCTCCTTGGTGAGATTACTCTCAGCGATCACAGTAGGGAAGTACATCGGTAAATGGTCCCTCTCACGGAAAGCCTTGTCTAGGATACCAAACATGAGATCCATGCTCATGAAACTCCAAGGGGGAAACGGAGTGAACCCTTTTACACCGTATCTAACATCAGCGAGCTCAGCAACTCGGCAGATTTCAGTGTACCAATCAGGGAAGTTGTTCTCTTTGTCCATGTCAAAGATGGCCTGTTTTGTGTCGTTCTTTTCACTGCTCATGATGTCATCCTCTGTTTGATTTGTGATGCATGGAACAGGCTAGGAATGAGAATAAGTCGGTTAATGAAGTTTCGGAACGTATTCACCTAGCATTGGCGTTCACCACATCTGTGTCTTGGAGGTTGCTATTTAAAGAGTTGGGCAAGTAAAATTACCTTTTCGTACGACACTCACCAACTTCGCGAATGCGCTCGTCAAGCTTGTGTTTCTTAATCAGCTTCACAACACCAGCAGGAACAAGAGTTTCCCATTCTTCATTTCCCCATCGAATTAAATCACGTATGTGGCTTGCACTATATGTGGACCTCTCGAGCAGTTTTGTTGAGTCGGTTTTGATCCCCCCCTCCTCAAGGAGTCGTTTGACGAGGGGATTGTGACTATATGCTTTGTCAAAGTAGGGCACAAAAGAGCGCAGATGACTCACCCACAGTGGATGGATGTTGATGTCTGAAAGTGGGACTACAGCGATTCGCTCTAGGGGGATCTTCTCGTCGATCAGTGCCCGTCTGATGAGCATCACTCTCTCCCCTCCAGTAAATGGATTGTTAGGGGTGTGAGAGTACTGGGAGCTTCCAACAACAATGATGATGTCTTCCTTCTTAGCCAGTATCTGCTTGATTGTATGTATGTGACCTTTGTGAATCGGTTGGAAACGTCCGATGAACAGCGACCTCATCGTTATCGGTATTGTGGGAGTCTTATGGCGCAAATAAGGGTTAGTACTGAGGGGCCAAAAGGAAGAAGTTCATAACGGGGTAGATTGATTTCCCATAGGGGTTCTGTGTATGATGGAAATTGATGGCTCATATGGTGAGGGGGGAGGTCAAATCCTTCGAACTGCAGTTTCACTCTCTGCGCTGACCATGAAACCAATTCGAGTAAACAACATTCGCGCAGGTCGACCAAAGCCGGGTCTCAAAAGACAGCATATTGCTGGAATTGAAGTCACTGGGAGAATTGTTAATGCTGAGATTAAAGGTCTGGAGGTTGGTAGTACAGTTGTCGAGTTTATACCACGTGAACGTTCTGGCGGGAAAATTAGCTATGACGTTGGTACTGCAGGGTCAATCTCACTCGTGCTTCAAGCATCTCTCCCACCTGCGATATTGTCGCCTGAAACGATTAGCTTCAGACTTCGGGGTGGAACTGATGTTAAATGGAGCCCCCCAGTTGATTATTTGAACAATGTCTTTGCTCGCACACTGGAGATTTTAGGGCCCAAGGTCGAGATTTCTCAAAAGAGAAGGGGTCACTATCCTCGAGGGGGAGGTGAGGTGACATGTGATGTGAATCCAGTTGATGCTATCACGCCCCTTGATAAGGTCCAATTTGGAGATATCAACAATGCTGGAGGGATATCCCATTGCGTCAGACTTCCGGGCCATATAGCAGACAGACAGGCATCAACTGCAGAAAAGGTGATTCTCGAGAAACTAGAAACGGAGTCAGACATCATTCGTGAGTCATATCATAAGGAGGAAGACCCGCATCTTGGACCGGGAAGTGGCATCGTAGTTTGGGTTGACTCAGAAAATGGTGTCAGGATTGGTGCAGATGCACTTGGCGAACGTGGAAAGAGTGCAGAAAGTGTTGGAGGTGACGCGGTTTCACAACTTGTGGCAGAAGTGACAACCGGGATGGCAATTGACTCTCACCTTTGTGACATGCTTATTCCCTACTTCGCTATAGCTGATGGGAGTAGTAAGATTGGTGTGACTAAAATCACCTCACATCTAACGACGAATATCTGGGCAGTAGGTCAGATTCTGGGTACGAAAATTAAACTACAAGGTGAAATGGGAAGACCAGGAACCGTTCTTGTTGAGGGTGTAGGACTATCAGTCTGAGAGGGATGCGAGATAATCGT
>JBHLOX010000052.1:0-16842 GCA_048940045.1 Promethearchaeota archaeon | reverse complement strand
TACTTGGAATGGGAGACTCTCTATACATGAATAATACGGCAATGACATGGGTTGGTCCATACTTTCAATTACAACCACAGTTCTTTCAGGTGGGGCTTTGGGTATTTTTCGTCAATGCGAGTGGTGCCGAGGAACTCACTTACGGAATAACTTCAGTCTTTGCTGATGGGAACGAGATAGATCAGATCTGGGATCGCATCCTGATTCTGACTACTACTGCTACCGATGACAGAATTAACTTTGGTGCTGGTACTACAATCAATGTAACAGCTCAACTTGAGTTTGATGGAACTCCATTGGGCAGTGGAGATACACTTCGAATGAATGATACAGCAATGACATGGGACACAGATCATTTCTATCTTGAAACCGGTTCATATTCAATGGTAGGTTTATTGGGTTATTTTGTGAACACAACCGGTGCTCTTGAAACAACGTTTGAAATTAGTATAGTGCGATCCAATAGTATCAGCTCGAGTGTGATTTGGGATCGCATCCTAATCGTATCAACTACTTCACAAGATACGAGAATAGACACCGGTACATCTGCAGACCTAAGGGTCATGGCTATACTAGAATATGATGGTCATCCCCTAGGATTGGGTGATACACTCCTTATGAACAACACAGCTATGACATGGATAGATCCATACTTCAGATTACAACCACAGTTCTTCCAGGTGGGTCTTTGGAGGTTCTATGTTAATTCCACTAATGCAATTGAAAGTACATATCAAATCACTGTGGTGAATCTTGATGGTTTCTATATTGATCAGATTTGGGACCGAATAGTGATTCTTACCACAAATACTCAAGATTCTAGAATTGACTTTGGAACGGCTGCAGACATTAGAGTAACAGCAATACTACAATTCGACAGTCACCCACTGGATGCTGGTGATACCTTATACATGAATGACACCTCAATGACATGGGTCAGTTCATATTTCAGACTACAGCCTCAATTCTCAATGGTTGGTAGTTGGGTTTTCTTTGTGAATTCTTCAAATGCCTATGAAACAACCTATGGCATTTCTGCAGTGTATCTTGATGGATATGTTGTGAGTCAGATTTGGGATAGAATTGAATTTTACCAAAGTGGAGTGGTTGACAACCGCATTGATGTTGATGACACTGGAAGCGTCTATTGGAATGCTAGGTATGAGTATGATGGTATTGAACTGACTGGTGCGTTCTTGACAGCGGCACTAAATGGCTCAAAGGCTCTTGTTTGGAATTCAACTAATCTTCGGTGGGAGTACTCTGAGGCAAAGAGTCTAGTGCAACTCGTTGGGTATAGGATTGATTCCGCTTCAGAAACAGCCTATGGGCTTTCATCTTGGATCCAGACATCTGATAATCAATCAATCATCTGGGATGAGATTGAGTTTTACTCGGCTGGTGTGGTGGATGACAGAATCAATATCAATACCATTGGCGCAACATGGTGGAGGGCGAGGTACGCATATGATAACGTAGAGATTACCTCTGGACTGAGTGCACTACTCAATGGTACTAAGACACTCTCTTGGAACGGAACATCAACATGGTGGGAATATGGAGAGTCACTTTCAATAGTTCAATCCATGGGCTATGGTCTAGTGAGTGCCTCTGAGTCGCTTTATGGTCTTACTAGGTTTAACCAGATTGCTGCCAACACGAGCATCATTTGGGACAAAATAACCGTCCAATCTACAAGTGTTGACATTAGTCATCTCGATGTTGGCTCCTACGCGCAAATTCAAGTGACGTTATGGCTCGAGTTCGATCACACATTTCTCGGGAATGGCGATTCTGTTGTTGTTAATGGAACTGCAATGACATGGGATGAAGGAAATAGTCAGTTCACTCTCGATGTTTCATTCTCATCTGTTGGAAAGTGGACCTTCTTTGTGAATTCAACGCTTGAAATGACATATGGAATAAGCGAACTTGACATAAACTCGTTAAGTGTGGATGTCATCTGGGATAGAATACTCGTCCTCTCTATTTCAGCAGATGACTCGAGAGTGAATGTAGGTGACACGGTTGAGTTGAATATTACAGCCAAGCTTGAATACACTGGAAACGGTGATCACTATCTCGGGCTTGGAGACACGCTATACATGGAAGGAGTAGTTATGGTCTGGAGCATACCCAACGGCTGTTTTATTCATAGTACTTCTCAGTCCTCCATAGGTTTATGGAAATATTATGTGAATTCTTCGAATGCCTATGAAGCAGATTATGGGATTACAGTAGTAAATTTGGACTCGAATATTCAGGATGTCATTTGGGACCAGCTAGTGATTGACCTTCAAGCAGATGTTGAGTATACACTCAACGATCAACAGGTGAACTTCACATTGAGTGTGACCTTTGATTATGACGATCTAATATGTACAACATATGAGATAATGGTCGCAAGAAATGGCACTGATTGGTTCGCATTCACGTTTCTAAATAGAACACGATTCAATGATACAAATTCCGATGTGTATTACCTATATAATGCATCTTCAGTCTTGTCAGAAACTCTGTACGACATTACCCTGTTTATCACTAATACAGAGGCTGTTAATTGGACAGAATACATACCGATAGTTCCTGTCAATGAAGCTCCCCCAAACCTACTCAATCCCGATGACACGGACAACATGTACGCCCGGTTCCGATACTATATGATTACATCCAACGTTTCAGATTCAAACGGATTCCAAGACATTCGGTTAGTGTCTCTTCTCCTCTTTAGTGACGACAGAGGTACAAACTTCTGGACTGTGACTTTCTTCACAACTAATTCATCATTCTCCATCAAGAACGGGTCGTCATACATTTCCCTTGGTCCATGTACCTATGAGCAAGGAAACACATGGTTGAATATCACCTGGTACATAAAGATCTCTTGGAATCATCCAGATCTTGTAAATGTGGACACAAAACAACATGTAAGCAACACTTTTTCCACTACAAGCGATTGGTACGAGTCTGATTGGGACATAGAAACACGACTAGACTACTCAACTATTCCATACCTAAGTTCAGAGCGGGGAGATGTCGATACAAACAACTTGGTGGCTCAAGGAGCATTAGTTTACTACGCATCCACACTCTATCCATTGGCTAACGAGACAGATTTCTGGATTATTCATGATGTATCAGGTTCCTGGTCAGGAGAGGTGAATGGGTTCGGAGACCTATCAATTACTGGAATCGGTTCTTCAACATCGGTGCGAATCAATACTTACACGTTCAAGATCGTAGCGCAAGGAGATGGTCCCTCCGGAAGTGACCTGTATTATGATACTTCACCAACAGACTCATTCATCACAGACCGAATAGAGTTCTTCATATCTGGAGTTGATGACGGAAGAATTGATGTTGGAGCTACCGGAACTACTTTCTGGGCAGCACGTTATGATTATGATAATGTAGTAATATCATCAGGCCTTTCAGCTCTTCTTACTGGATCGAAATCACTGACTTGGAATGGAACACTCTGGATCTACTCAGAGGCTAGATCAGGAGTCGAACTCCAGCAATACGGAGTACTCTCTGCTTCTGAAGATTTGTATGGATTGACTGCATGGATTCAGACTGCGTCAGATGCATCCATTGTCTGGGACCGTATTCTGATTACATCGACAACAGCAAATGACAGTAGAGTCAACATCAATTTCAATGTAGAGCTATATGTCACGGCTCAACTGGAGTATGATGGCCATCTGCTTGAATCCCTGGATACACTCTATATGGATAGCATTCAGATGACATGGGATAGTGGGAATCTGCGATTTGAATTAGTGAGTTCCCACTCATCGGTTGGTTCTTGGAGATATTTCGTAAATACATCGAATGGGTTAGAATCAACGTATGGCATTACTGTGGTCAACCAAGATGGTTTGTTCCAAGATATCATTTGGGACAGGATATCGGTGCAGATGACCTTAGCTGATGATGATAGAGTCAATATCGATGATATGGTCCAAATTCATGTAACCCTAATGTTGGAGCATGATAATACCTACTTGGGCTCTGGGGACACTGTAGTTCTCGCGGACCAGACTATGTCCTGGGATGCGGGCAACTCATGGTTCGAGCTAAATGTGTCAAAGTCGAATATTGGGTTATGGACATATTTCGTGAATTCAAGTTCAATGAACACCTATGGAATTACTGAGCTATTCTTGAATAGTATGCGGACCAGCGTTATCTGGGACAGGATTAGAATTCTGACTACCTCTGCAGCAGTTAGTCGCATTGATTATGGAACATCAACCACTATTTCTGTAACAGCAGAACTAGAGTACGATGGTCAACTTCTTGGCATGGGAGATATTCTTTATGTCAATGATACTCAGATGACATGGAGTGGGGACCACTTTGAACTAGCCACCGGTAGTTACTCGATAGTGGGATTGCTCACATATTTTGTCAATTCTTCCAACGCTCTGGAATCAACTTACGGTATAACACTTGTCAATCTCAACAGCCAATCTTCTAGTGTCATTTGGGATCGCATCAAAATTCTCACCACAACAACACAAGATGGTCGAATAGACTACGGATCTGCAGCAGACATCCGGGTAACAGCTATACTCGAGTATGACAGTCATCCACTGGGATCTGGTGATGTTTTGTTTATGGATGATAGCCTAATGTCTTGGATATCCAGCTATTTCCAGTATCAACCAGTCAGGAATGAGGTGGGTTCATGGAGATATTTTGTCAATGCATCCAATGCTTTGGAAACAACATATGGTATATCTTTCGTGAATCTCGATGGTAGATCCATAGATCAGATATGGGATAGGATTCTAATTCTTACAACATCTACTCAAGATGGACGAATAGATTATGAAACCCAAGCTGATATTCGGGTCACCGCGCAGCTCGAATTTGATGGCCACATGCTTGACGTAGACGACACACTCTATATGCATAATACTCAGATGACATGGGTTGGTTCATATTTCCAATTGAAACCTCAGTTTGCACAAGTGGGCAAATGGATTTTCTTTGTTAACAACACAAATGCTTTCGAGGACACCTATGGGATTTCGTACATTAATCTAGCAGGAAATGGTGTGGAACAGATATGGGATCGCATTCAGATGTCTACAACTATAGCAGATGACAATCGAGTGGATCTTGGAACTACTGTCACAATATCAGTCACTGCACAGCTTGAATATGACGGCCATGCTCTCACAGTAGGTGATACGTTGTATCTTGATGACATTCAACTGAGCTGGAACACAGATCATTTCGAATACCAAACTTCGAAATTGACAATTGGTCTTTGGAGATACTACGTTAATTCCTCACTCGCAAGTGAGGTGACATATGGAGTCACAACTATCAATCCTTCTATCCTTTGGACAGATGTCATCTGGGATCGAATTCTAGTTCTGACCACATCTACCTCAGACGACCATATCGACTATGGTACGTCAGCCATCATAACAGTAACCGCTGTACTCGAATATGATAATCACCCTCTTGGAGTAACTGATGCGTTGTGGATGGACAACACAGGAATGACTTGGAACACCGATCATTTCGAATACCTTCCTTCAAAAACTGAGATAGGCTTGTGGCGGTACTTCGTCAATGGCTCAAATGCATTGGAGAGCACATATGGAATCACACTTCTGAATGTGAATTCAAACTACCAGGATGTCATTTGGGACAGAATTGAGTTTTATCAATCGGGTGTGGTGGATGGACGAATAGATGTCAATTCTATTGGTGAAACTTGGTGGAGGGCAAAGTACCAGTATGATGGCGTTGAGATAGACAATACTAAAGGCTTCTTTGCCTCCCTCAATGGTTCTAAGAACCTAGTTTGGGATGGTGGAGCTGCTCGATGGCGCTATCAAGAAATCTCTGCTAGTGTCCAAAATATCGGATACAGTATTGCATCAGCTTCTGAAACGGTATACGGTCTTGCACAATGGGTGGTGACTACATCAAATACCACAATCATCTGGGATCAGCTGCTTGTTGTAGCATATTCCGCAGATGATTCGAGAATAGACATTAACACTGTATCATCGTGTCATGTTACACTAATCTTTGATTTCGATGACTCATTTGTCAGTGATGGGACCATTTTGGTAAATGGCCTTAGTGCAGTATACTCTAGTTCAAATGGTGTGTGGAACTTCAGTGAGACAAAGAGTGATGCTCAACTTGTCACCTATAACTTAGTTGTGGCCACAGGGAATGTCCATGGTATAACTTCTGTAAACCAGAACTCACAGACTTTGGGTGTTATTTGGGACTCTCTGACAATTACAATTACAATACTTGACAGTAGGATTGACGTAGGTACAGTCGCATCTGTTGTGCCTACAGCTATCTATGATTATGATAGTTCTGCATATGATGGAACTCTACTACTAAACGATACGATTTTTCAGCTAGGAACTCCAGGATATCGAGGTTATACAGTTCTCTCTACTTCTGGTGATTCTTATGGAATCTCTACAATTCGCCAGAATATGGAAGTACGTTGTATCTGGGATTCTATTTCTATCACAATTACAATTGTTGATGCACGAATTAGTGTAGGTGATACTGCGTCCATTTCTGCGACAGCGGTTTACAATTACGATAATTCACCATATGATGGTACACTTACTCTCAACGATACAATACTTCAACAAGCAACTGTCGGTGCTAGAGTGTACACAGTAGATTCAGCAAGTGGTGATACCTATGGAATCACAGTAATCGGTAGCAATAATGAGAAAGTGGTTATCTGGGATAGATTACGAGTGCTTAGTTATTCAGTTACTGATGCAAGGTGTGATTTGGGGTCCATTCAAGAGGTCACAGCTCTCATAATTAGGGAATACGATAGTGTCCTATTCACAGGAGCTATGGGTACTGTATTCCTAAATGGATCAGCCATGGCATGGGATCCAGTTGACCTCGTATGGGTTCAGCTTAGAACATCCGGTGTTGTGAACCGACTGACATTTGAGGTCAATTCAGTCACAGACACGCAATATGGGATAAGCGCGATAAACACACCGTCAGGTCCGTCAATCATCTGGGACGCCTTGTCCATTTCAATCTCAGTGGTGGACAACAGGATAAACATTGGAGATACAGCGTCCATAAATCCCGAGGCAACATATCTCTATGACGGAGCAACATATGATGGCACTCTAATCTTGAACGACACAGTATTCATGTATGATACAGCGCAGCGACATGGGTTCAATGTCAGCTCTGCAGTTGGAGATGATAGTTATGGCATGACAGTGATTGAGATCAACGATGAAGTTTTCTGCATTTGGGACAGCCTCACCATCTTGATAACTGGCCCATCAGATCAACGGATTGATGTGAATGCAAATGCCTCCGGGATTGTTGTGAGTGCCACTTATGACTATGACAATACTGCTTATGATGGGTCCTTCGTGCTGAATAACACAGTCTTCAGTTATAGTCCTGCACAGAGACAAGGATACAAGGTACTTTTTGCATCAGGTGACGATTCCCACGGTATCACAGCTATACGACAAAATGCAGAAACATATTGCATCTGGGACTCCCTTAGTATTACCATTACAGACCCGCTGGACCAGAGAATAAACATAGGTGAAAATGCCTCAGGGATTGTTGTAAGCGCAGCATACGATTTTGATGGTATGCCATATGATGGAACATTGGTCTTGAATGACACTCAGTTTCTATATTCTACAGTGGGTAAGCGTGGATATAGGGTTCTGACAGCCAGTGGTGATGATATTTACGGCATTACTGCAATATCAACTCCGGATGACACGTTCTGCATTTGGGACCAGCTTAGAATTGAGATCGCAGTAGATGGCGGGTCCTTATTCAACGGGCAACAAGCAAACTTCACATTGACAATCAGATATGATTACGATTTCACATTCTGTACGACGTATGAAGTGGTGATATCCCGCAATAAAACAGTCTGGCATGCATTCACCAATTCCAATAAGACCTTCTTCAAAGACAGTAATTCTTACGTAGTGTATTATTATAATGCTACCTTAGTCAGTTATGAAACTCAGTACGGCATAACAGCCTTCATTACAACCACCCAAAAGGTCACCTGGTCCGAGGCACCTAATGAAGTTCCAACAAATGATACGGATTTCTCATCCATGCTGAGTAATCCTGACGATTCTAATAATATGTATGCGATGTACAGATTCTATATCATCACGACAAATGTAAGTGATGGCAATGGCTATGATAAAATAGAATACGTGGAAGTTTCCTTGTATAACGACATCCGAAGTCAGGAAGTATGGACCATTAGGTATACGGTAGTTTCTGACACATTCACCATACAACAAGGATCAGATTCCATTATTCTAGCCGCGCGGTCTTCAGCTATTGGAGTTGGGAATCACCTCGAAATAAAGTGGATAATCAAGATTCGTTGGGATCATCCGGACCTAACAGATATAGACATGAAACAGTTTGTGACAGATGGCATTGATACAGACGAAGATTTCTACGAAGTTGATTGGGATGTTGAAACACGTCTAGAAATCACCAATCTCGCAGTTTCTGATGGACTCGGTACAGACGATAGAGGTGACCTCGATGGAAGCATCACAGTGACTGGAACGCTAGTATTCCTCGGTTCTGGAAATGACTATCCTCTATCAAATGAAACTGATGTTTGGGTATTGAGCTCTGAATATGGATCTAATATAGGACCTTGGAGCGATCTCACTTTGGTTTCTGGTCAATTCAGCTTGACAGTCTTCGCAGATGATTCAGTGGGCCAGGACATCTTAACAATCAAAGCTGTCGAGGAAGGAGCAGGAAGTGGTGGCGAAGATCTTCTCTCAGTGCCAAGTCAGAGTTCATACATCGCTGATAACATCTTGGTTCAATCATATTCACCTGATGACTCCAGAGTCAATATCAACGATAATGTGAATCTGGATGTAACACTCACATATGCCTACGATTCGAGTCCAGTTCTGAATGGAGCCGTCACAGTCAACGCCATTGTAGCTACCCACATTGGTGGAGGAGTCTGGCGAATCACTGTATCTAGATCATCTGTACAGGAGGTCGTCTACGATACTATCGCATATACTGGTGGAGCTCATGGTCTAACTCAAGTCGATCAGAATGGCAAGTCGCAGAATATCATCTGGGATTCTTTGACTATCTCAATAACCGACCCATATGATCAAAGAATCAACATCTTTGGAAATGCTTCGGGAATTGTTGTTTCAGCAACGTATGATTTCGACAACGCGGCTTATGATGGGACACTTGTCTTGAACAACACAGTCTTCAGTTATGATTCCGCTCGAAAAGAGGGATACTCAGTTCTCTTCGCTACTGGGGATGACTCCTATGGAATCACCACAATAGGGCTTAACGCAGAAACCTACTGCATCTGGGATTCTTTGACTATCTCAATAACCGACCCATATGATCAAAGAATCAACATTGGGTCTAACGCTTCAGGCATTGTGGTAACAGCAGTTTATGATTATGACAACTCTCCATTTGACGGTACACTTACTCTTAACAACACGCAGTTTGCGAGTGGAGTGACTCTAAGGATTGCATATGGAATCCAGAGTGTTTCAGGAGGAACCCATGGCATAACAGCAATTTCTAGTGATGATGAAACATTCTGCATATGGGATGGTCTCATTATTTCAATAACTGACCCAACCGATCAGAGAATCAATGTGAACCAGAATGCCTCGGGAATTGTCGTTACAGTATGGTATGATTATGATGGTTCGATATATGATGGAACACTGACGCTCAATGATACTTCCTTTGTTTCAACAGATGTGACCAGAAAAGGCTATACTGTTCTTAGCACACTGGGTGATGATTCGCACGGGATCACGTATATCCTTTCAAATTCCGAAACCTGGTGCATATGGGACCAAATTACTGTTCTATCATATCAAGCAAATGATGCGCGGGACAATGTTGGTGACTATATCTGGGTTGTTGTAAACTTGGAGTATGCCTATGATAGCAATCCAGTTACCGATGGTACAGTGACTATCAATGGATTCGTCTTTCAACATCTTGGCTCTGGATTTTGGAGACACAATAGGACAGAATTGTCCGTCACAGATATCACATTTGATACAGTTTCGTGTACTGGTAATTTCTATGGAATTCAAGAGGTAGATCAAAACTCCAAGTCCCAACAGGTAATCTGGGACATGATTTCAGTAACCATAACAGTCAATGATAGACGTATTGATGTTGGATCTACTGCTTCGATAAATGTAAGTGCAACTTACGAGTACGATGGCGAGCCATATGACGGGATTCTTACATTAAATGATACTATCATCGTGCATAACGATGTTGGTCGTTGGAATTACACCGTAGCGTCAGCATTTGGCGACTCCTACGGAATCACACTGATTGGATCTAATGAGCAAGATTATGTGATATGGGATAGACTACTAGTATTGTCATATGCTATTGACTTGGATGATGATCGAATCAATGTTGATGCAATTCAGAATGTATATGTCGAAATTGAATATGAGTATGATTCAGTCAAGTTCCAAGTATCCCACGGCTCTGTCAAAATGAATGGATCAGAAATGACATGGGATCCTGGAAACCAATATTGGTATCATAGCTATTCCTACAGTGCTCCCGTCGGTTATACCTTCCAGGTTTCAGAGATTACAGATCTGGTTCACGGATTGACTGGAATAAGAGAGCAAGTTAGTCCTAAATTTATCATATGGGATAAATTGAATGTAGTAATTGAAGCGAATGCCTCAATTGCATATTTCGGAGACATAGTAAGCTTCGCGGTGTCCGCAACACGTCAATTCGACAATAGCAGAGTCAGCATATTGACTGCTGAAATCCTAAGAAATGGTACATTCCTTTTCATGAACAATTTCACTGATACATGGAATGGACCTGGGGATGTTCACCAACAATATCTCGTTATTGATGCTACAGATAGCGTATATGGCATTACGGAATTTGATACTCAGATGATTGAGGTGTTCTGGACTGATGCTCCGATAGTAAAGGTCAATCTTGCATTTACCAGCGATGATGGATATGTCAATGGACGTGTTAACATTGGGACAGTGATTTCAATCTATTTCCATTGCGTATGGTTGGAGAATTCGAGTGATGTTGAATCTGGATTTCTCTATGTGAATTATATGCCTCATTCAATTAATGAAACAGGATGGGTAGTCATCACTGATTCAAGTTCAGATGTTACGAACCGGTCGTGGGAAGTAACGGGAGTAGATGCATATGGAGTTACACTTTTTGAAAAACCTGCAGAGAACCCGTCAATGATATGGGATGCCATAGCAATACGAAATATGTGGGCCTTTGATGGTAGAATCAATTTGTTTGATGAAGCTGACCTTCGTGTTGATATTCAATATATGTATGACAATGAAGAATATGGTGGCACATATGAATTCAATGATACGATCTTAATCTACTCTACTGTCGGTCGTAGAGGATATACAGTGAGATCAGCTTCTGGGGATATCTACGGAATTTCAGTTATTCTTCTAAATAATGAAACAAGTGTGATTTGGGATGCACTCATTATTACTCTAACAGCGGATCATAATAGAATAAATGTTGGTAGTCCAGTTTCTATCCAAAAATCTGCGGTCTATGCCTACGATGGAGCCAAATTTAATGGAACACTTCCGCTGAATTACATTGACTTTGTTCAATCTTCTGTCGGAATGCGCTCATACACTGTTCTTGAAGAATTCATTACTGTAGGAGTTTACGGTGTAAAATATGTCCTTAGTAATGATGCAGAAACCGTAATTTGGGATGAGTTTGAGGTCTATTGGAGTGATAGAAACCTTAGGCGATATGATCTAGGCACTTCAGTGCAAGTAAAATTCAGAGTAAGATATTCTTTCGATGAAGTGCCCTATACTAATACCAATGGCAGACTATGGATAAATGGGATTGAAGCCACATATGATTT
This sequence comes from Promethearchaeota archaeon, assembly GCA_048940045.1. Taxonomy (GTDB): domain Archaea; phylum Asgardarchaeota; class Thorarchaeia; order Thorarchaeales; family Thorarchaeaceae; genus SMTZ1-45. The sequence goes on along the minus strand of JBHLOX010000052.1, from coordinate 4,874 downwards.
GGTCAATCAATCCTGGTTTATCCTAGTATCCTACAATGAACCTGGTTCTTTTGATCATCAAGTTGATGTGATAGTTGACCAGACGACAGCTGTCAATGCCATTAATGCAGACGATGACTTCATTGTCACTACGATATTTGACAGTGTCTATGTTTGGTTAGCTGGAGTTGGCAATTCAGAGAGAGATGTAAGTGCGCCAGATATTTTCAATGCATCAGTTGGAAGCAACGTAACTGTATACTTCCAACTACGTTATGACTCAGATGAAACATATATTGATGATCCAAACACCTTAGTCTATATTAATGGATTAAAAGCGTCATTTAATACTGAAACTCAGAGGTGGGAGGCGTCATTTGTCGGAATAGAAATTGGTTTGGTAATGTATGAAATTGATTTGTTCCAAGATCAGTATGGACTGACCCAGGTCGATTATAGAAACAGAGTGCCTAGTGTCATCTGGTCTAGTCCACCAATCCCAAGAGAGGTCCTGTACCTTGGCCTAGCTGGAGTCGCTGCTATTGCTGTTATTCTATTTGTCGCAAGAACAAGAAAACGGGTCACAAAACTTGAACATGCACTCACACCTGAAGAGTTGCTCTCCATTGAAGAAGTGGGTATTTCTGCAACGATGAGAGAACAGATGGTTACGCAGCTTGAGTGGTTACGAGATTTGTCTGAGGAGATTTCATTTACAGGCACGGATGTTCTTCGAGTTTTGAATGAGGAGTTGATTAAAGCCAGGCATATGTATACTCGAGCATTTGAGATGGAATCTCCAACTGAACCAGCTGGTCGACGACTGAAAGAGATGCTTCTTGAACGTATTGATACTGTTCTGGAAGCTATTGAAAAAGAATTGGAACGTCGTTAGTTCTAGTCGCTTTCAGGTGCAGGCAATATAAGGTCTCGAAAAGTTTTTGCGACTAAGAAATTGGCTTCTTGTTTAACTTCTTTATTGAGAACCTCTCCATGCCACTCTTCAGGTGGAACAATATCTACAAACCCTTTGAGAAAATTGCTGAGGGAAATTCTTGCTCTGAAATTCTCTTTCTCTGCAATCAGCGCACCCATATATTCTCCTTCATGTTCCATGATGATTGTCTTTCCTTCGTGAGATAAAGATCTAATCTGACCGGCATCTGGAAAAATCTCTAGTCCAACTGAAGTCACTGCAGACAATAATCCATAAACCAAGAAATCAGCCATCTGCAATTCGGCATCGAAGTCATATGTGAATACAGGAAGACCGTCCTTTGGCTTCATAACAACAAGTCGATAAAGTTTCACTGATACCAATATAGGCTTGCGTGAGAGCTCCATTTCCATGAGTCTGGCAAATACTCCAGGAATCTCTTCCAAGCTTTCTTCCAGATCCGTTTCTTCCGAATATTCTATATCCCATGTGAGGCTGGGTTTCTCAAGTTTTTGAATCTCCACAATCTCGCGGTTAATCACTTTAACAACAGTAGCGAGTTTGTTGTCAAGAGCCAAAGCTTTTGCTCTCAATAGATCGTGCTTTGCTCCAACCAGATCTTTTGCTGTTCTTCTTAGAATTGCGCGGAGTAGTAATGATTCAACAATGCCAGGAGCAAGGTTTTGTTCTTCTGCAATTTGAGTGAGATTCTCAGAATAGTTTAGGGCAGTTTTATAGTCATTTTCCTCGCCATGAATCTGGTATCTTTTCAAATGAACCGAAGCAAGTTGGACTTGTGACTTGATGACATAATCAAACATATCGCCTTCAACAGCTAAATTGAGAGCCTCTTCAAGCAGTTTGATTGCTTCATCTAGATTCATCCGCTGGTGTTGAAGGACCCCCCTAGTATAATTCATGATGACATTCCCTGCATCAAATGCTTTTTCACCTTCGCTCTTTTCAAAGAGAGAGCTGCTGGGCTCATCAGTCACGAATTATTTCACTCCGATTTAATTCTGAAATGTCTAATAGAATAATATAGATAGAATATGAGAAAAAGTTATTCTAGATTGACTTTTCAATGTGACAACATTGAATAAGATCAAGAAAAGAGTCGGACTCTCGATCACTTCTTTGGCAACATCGCTGATATTATGAAGAGTACAACTTAGTGAAACTCAATTGGTTCACTTCTCTTGTGCAATATTAAGATGAATATAAACATCAGTAGCGAAACGCCAGCTATCCCTAGATACAGCGATGACATCCCGATGTGATAGAGTGGCTCGTAGACTGTCGGTATCAGTGCGACTCCAAAAAATGATGCCGATGTAACAACACCAGCTAGGACACCTCTCCTCTCAGGAGAGAGAACTTGGCTATATGTAATCATGAGAGGAAACAGAACACCTCCAGCCCAACCTGTCAAAGCAAGGGCTAAGCTTACATAGATAATAGAGCTACTCATCGTAATATCTCCGATTAGCAAGAATAATGCAAGCGATGCAAACAGTGGTACGATTCCAATAGTTATGGAGAAACCAATTCCCTTTGTTCTGATAATTCGACCCAAGGAAGCACCTGCAATAGCTCCCAGAATTCCAGCTATGAGTAGCATGAGTCCTGTTGTAGACTCACTAACTGCACCGGTCAGTCCTCGTGAAGTCCATACAAATGTTCCAAGATACGACATCGTGATGAGAAATGTCGTGAGAACCATGAGAACAACTACTGGTCTCCTGAGCTCGATTCGTAGGTTATTGACAAGGACTCTAAGACCTGATTCCTCGTGAACTTGGGTTGAGGGTCGATTTGCTACCAAGATTCCTATCAGCCCCAAGAAGACAATCGACAGAATTACGAGGTAGTAGATTTGCCAACCTATATTCGCCGTGAGTCCCGCGATGAAAGGACCCAAGCCCACTCCAAATGAAGCTAGTCCGGCTGCTATACCCATTCTTTTTGGGATTTCCGTTGGGGGTGCACAATCAGACAGGAGGGCAAGCAGAACCGGATTCACGAATCCGAAACCAATCCCAGCCACTAAATTCCCGATAGCGAACATGGAGATTGTAGTTGAGAATGAAATTAGGAACAAGCCTGCAATGAATCCAACGAGACCGACTGCTATGATGGGCACGCGTCCATAGCTATCAGACAACGCTCCTGAGACCAACTGAAATGTAGCAAAGGGAAACATGAAGGAGGGAATTGCAATTAAAACTGCTGTGGGATCTATCAGGAAATCAACCGAGATCGGACCTAGCAGTGTTAACACGGCATTCCCAACTAGGGGACCGATTCCAAACAGAAGGTATGATGTTAGTTCTATAGTCCTAAAAGTTTCTGGTTGTTCGCAGGGGCTCTCAATGGATTCTACGACATGCTCACTCATTATCATGTAACCGATTCGAGTAATAGTGTTAACCATAGTTAAATTCTTTGGTCAGGCATCCTCACCCGTATTTGATCCGCGGATCAAGCACTCCATACAGCATATCAGCAACGAAGTTTGACAAAATTTTCACAATAGCGATTATCAGGAAGATTGCCTGAACAACAGGATAGTCCAATGATATCAGACTTTCGAAGATATACCGCCCAAGACCCCGCCATGTGAAGACAGTTTCGACCAAGACAGTCCCAGTGATTATGCCACCAAACGCTAGCGCAAATAGGGTGACCATCGGTAGCATTGCATTCTTCAACCCATGTTTGTAGAGTACCTGATTCTCATCAAGGCCCTTTGCACGTGCAGTCAGGATATAGTCCTCAGTCATCACGGTGACAAGATTGTTCCGCATGTAGAGGAACCAGCCACCAAAAGCTCCAAGCCCTATTGTTAGCATCGGAAGTATCAGATGGAGCAAAATATCACCAGCCACCATAAGTGAGCCTAATGGACTTATTCTTGCAGCTTCCCAGACCTCATAGCTGATGGTCCCAAACTGCGGGAGTCCAATTCTAATACCAAATGTTGCTTGAGTCCAGTCGGGGATCATGAATCCGAATATCATTAGTAGCATCATCCCAATCCAAAACAATGGTAATGACCAGGAAAACATAGCTACTGTGACTGCTCCAATGTCTTTCCTGGAACCGGGGTCTGATGCAACCCTTATCCCCACCCACATGCCTAGGAGAATTGCCATCATGATAGCGGTGCTCATCAGCAAGAGGGTATTCGGGAGTCGCTCAGCAATAGTGTCCATCACTGGTCGCTGACTCAAAAATGATACTCCAAAATTCCCAGTCAGCATGTTTACGAGGTAACGCCAGAACATATAGATCCAATCGAACATGTCAGGGTGCATCACAAGCCCGAAGCTTGCGTATATCCGCTCCAGAAACTCCGTGGTCATTCTTGTGCGGAGATCATCACTAATCATCATACTGATTGGATCAACACCAAAGAGGAAAGTTGGAAGTCGAAACAAGAAGAAATTGAAACAGATCACTGCAATTATCAATAAGAACATGTAGAGACTTCTTCGGACGACATACTCACGAAGACCCATTGTCTATTACTCCCTTGACGATAAGTGATTACCTAGTGTCGCTATATACATAGCAGCTATAAAAATGTATCACTTAATGTAACTGATGGTTGATTTGTTTCAGTAACCCCTATTGGAAAACAACCGACTAGCTTATCTAATACTACAATGTTTGCAATGCATTACGTGTAGGAGGTACCTCCTATTCTGCCCGCAATTGCTTATTTCGCATTCATGGCATTCAGTCTCTCAGGGCAGTCCTACTCTTCTAGCAGCCGGTTGATTTCGTCTACTTTTATCTCAAGTGCTGATAATCTCTCTCCCATGTTCTCCATCTTTGCCCTCATCTCTGCTCCCATTTCTCCTCCCGGACCTTGCTTCATTATAGTTCCAGTAAGGACAAGAGTCAATATGATGACTGGGATGGAAAATCCAGCATAGTCCCCGAAATAGCTAAG
>JBHLOX010000195.1:0-4163 GCA_048940045.1 Promethearchaeota archaeon | reverse complement strand
GATACTGCCATCGTCGAAATATGGATATGCTAAATAAACCGCCACTCCATTGCCTTGTGGTATGTAGGATGCATTAACATGCACAGCCTCTTTTTCACCACCAGGCCAGGTGATAACGGCTTGATCCAACCAAGTGAAGTAACCTTGAACAGCCCCAATTTCACTGTCAACGAAATCCATTTGCTGACATTCGGTTCCGTTCATTCGCTCAAAGCGAGTTTCATTTCCACCTGTCGTTGTCCAATTCATATCAGAGTCGAGTGTAACATTCCTCATATGTTCACGAGTTTCCATTCTATGATGATGAAGATTCTGAGTTCCAGTAGCCTCATTTTCTTTGAGAAGAGCTTGGATTGCTACACTTGAAGACTCACTACTGAATGGAAAATTGCCAATCTCAATGTCCATCTTCAGTTCTGACCGTCCTGCGACAGTGTAATTGAAGTGAACACCATGATCATCGGACACGTCTCCAGTGTAATCATAGAGATAGATATGAGCCCAGATTTGTAGCGTCACGTCTACAAATCTTTGAACGTCACCATGTCCTTCAATACCTGCACCGTAATCTTCAGTCATCATTGAAGATTTTACACCAGACTTTGTGTACTTCAACCAGACTTCTGTTACGACATCACCCTCTGTTACTTCTCCAGTTGTAAGAGTCCATTCGTATGCAGCGAGAGGGGCAAAATACAAGTATTCATCTCTTTGGTACGCACCATCATCGTTCTGGTCCTCAAATTCAACTAGCATAACATAGCTCGCTGAGAATCGGACCCGTGATCCATTTTCGTCATTATTATACCAAAAATGAAATTGCGGCATTTCATCGTTAGCCATGATGGAGATGATATCAGTATTAATCCAGACAGATCCGTCATGCATGCGGGAATGATCTGGCATTCCCGGCATTGGGCGATCCCTGGGGTTATCCATACCTCCACCCATCGCAGTAGCAGTGGAAGTCATCGTTCCTAGAAGAGCGGCCATCAGGAACAGTCCAATCATTGTTCTATGAATTGTTTTCAGATTTGTCACCTAATCAAATCACCAGATTTAGTATTTATAATGACCATTTCGTGGCAAAGGGACAAATATAATGAAAATGGACTTATAATGGGTTTTTCTCCAATTTGAAACTTTATGGATGCTTTTAAGGCTTTTTTGAACCATGATAGAAAGAAACGCAAGCTTATCAGTTGGTTGTGTTGGTCACACTTCACAGTTATTAGGTTACAAACATCACATAACATGGGAAATTGGTGCAGAGAATATGGCCGCTGAAATTAATGAGAGAACACAATTCGACTGGTTTGGTGTTGCACGCATCCATGAAACAAATGGTGACTATGAGGAAGCCCTGAAAGCGTATGAAGAGTCGATCAAGCTTGATGACACATTTGCGAAGGCTTGGTTCTACAAGGCGAAGCTTCACTACATGCTGGATCAGATACAAGAGGCACGAGAGTGTGTAGAAAGAGTCTTGGAGCTGGAACCCGATTGGGAAAAGTATGTGAAGAGGTATATGCCAGACTTGTGATGTCTATCGAAGCGCTGTAGATGAATCAGGATAGAGTAATACATAGACTGCCTGATTCAATGTGAGTATCTTCCTATCCACCCACTCCATGACCATCTTCACATTGTCCTCGGAAGAGACCTGAGTAAGAGCATCAATTGTTGCATCCTTGCAGTGAGGCAATCCAAGAAGCTCTTCAATAGTCCGAACGAGAATCATCTGACGCACATCAGGAGTGGTTTCAGTCAGCCAGTACAACACATTGTCCCTTGCATTTGCATCGACTTTTGATGATGCCGCTGCTGCATTGAGCGCGCTTGTGACTGCTTTAGCATCCTTGAGATCTGTGAGTTCATTCTGGATAATCGTGACAATAGCCTCGGTGTTATCTGGGTCGTGGCTTAGCATGTCAATAAGATCAGAACGAGCCTGTGCTGGGCCACTAGGGTCTTTGTCATCACTCATAGTTCTCATACTCCATTCTCTCTATGGTAGCGTACAATAAGGGAATCCTTCTAGAGATTAATATGTGTGTTGCGTTGGTATCTGCCAGCTTTAAAGACACCTGGATTCACTGAAAGTCAGATTAAATCACCAAATTCGATGATTGATTTCAATACGAAATCTGGAGTTGTGGAAAACCCGTACTTGGTAGCTTGATCTTCGAGAGACCTCTCGCGAGAATTAATCCAAACGGTCGTCATACCGACGGATTTGGCGCCGACCATGTCAGCATAGTACTCATCCCCTACATAGAGGGACTTAGAGCTCTCTGTGTTTAAGTCTTGGAACGCCCTCTCAAATAGGTCTTTCATAGGTTTGAATGCGTTTACAGTGCCGCAGTCCACAACGGAAGAAAAGTAGTGAATCAGTTCCAGATTTGTCAGGATAATTCTTGCATGTCCCGCAAAAGAGTTTGACAAAACTCCAAGCTTGATCTTTCTTCTCTTTAGATTCTCAAGTATTTCAGTGACTCCATCTTGAACTGAGGACAACTCAAGATGAAGCGTCTTGAAGCGGTGAGTTGCTTCATCAACTAGGGCAGTATCAACAGGTTGTTTAATATCTTCAAGACTATCTATCATGGCAGTTTTCACAATATCAGTGGCTGAACGGAATGGCGCTCCTTCGACAATTGCTTGAATTGCCATTGAGTATCGAGTGAACAGGTTTCGAAGATAGTGTTCCTTGAGTTCATCTGATTCTACTCCCACTTGTTCAAGTAGCCACTCTGTCGCAACAATTGGGTATCGGTGTGTGTTGGTCAATGTGGAGTCCAAATCAAAAATGACCGCTTCGAACTTGCTAAGATCTAGTTTGTGCAAAACGGTCCAGTCTCCGGGGTATCATTCACCCTTACCCAAGTAGATGCCTTTTGGATCGAGCTTATGCATGATGTCGAGTTGCTCTTGGGTTGGTTCGTCAGTTGTAGGAACATCATCAGGGACTATTAGTTCAAACATAATATTGTCTAGAATGTCTTGAACCATATATCCAGGATGAACAGATTTCAGTCGTATCCTCAAGGTTTCAGGTTCAAAGTCCATCTGACACATATCAGTTATGACAACTTCAGGACCATTTCCCACCATCGACCATTTTTTACGAGACCCTGGTCCCTCAAGGTGACCTGGAGAGGTCATGTAGTCTAGTTTTTTCACGAATTTACGTTTGTCATGAGCCATCATCACAATGAGGCGCTTGGCTGATGATGCGATGTCATTACCACCACCACTCCCAGGCAGCTTCACCTTGGGTTTTTCATAGGGCCCGATGTAGCTTGTATTCAGATTGCCATATTCATCAATCTGTGCAGCACCAAGGAATCCAACATCAATTCGTCCACCCTGAAGTAGGAACCCGAGGGTCTCGATCAGGCCTATTGAGGCGGAACAGCCATAGTAGTATCGAGTGTCAGCTACAGATAGTGGCACCTCTCTTGGACGCGCGTCAATGAAGCCTGCCTCTGAGATGAGATTCGAACGAGGAGCATGTGTTTCCTTTGCAAGTAGAGCTGCGAGAAGAGGCATCCCTGTACCACCAAAGACATTCTCACCGTCCCGAACATGGCTTGAGGCACATGCAATTAGAAATTCAGTCTTAGAATATTCAACCATCATTAGTAACCCCATGGTTTCTTTGCTCTTAGCTGCATCAAACGTGGCCAACCCACCATGTCGAGGTAACCATAGTGATCCTCAACTCCTAGAATATATCCATCAAGATACTCTTGCCATCCTTCCTCTGTCTGAGTCAGTTTGTGGAACATCATAAGATGCTCCAAGTCATAGTCATAGTAGTCATGACACATCATGGGGTGAGCAACGAAAGGAATTACGACGACATGATCCACGTACATAGCTGGGATCTTGGTTTGGTCAGGTCGACTTCTGACCTCCTCTTCATCAATAATCTCCTCTGCGAGAACAATTAGTTTCTTCCCACAACGAGACCCTTCAATGTCCTCCCCTACAATCCCATCGATTTGGGCATTACCTGTTTTGTCAACTCTTTGCACATGTACGATACTGAAATCAGGTTGTAATGACGGGACTACGGTGAGTTTATCGCCAGTGAACGGGCAGTCGATTACTTTGAGTTTGTCATCCCCACGATACCTTGAGAGGCGAGCCATATCTGT
>JBHLOX010000051.1:0-16911 GCA_048940045.1 Promethearchaeota archaeon | reverse complement strand
CCACATTCACCAATTCCGATGGCGAAGACTTCTGCTGCTTTTGTTGTGTCATCTTCCACGGGGGCTTTAGGTGGACTACTACCGAACATTAGTGATTACTCCTATTTCTTCCTCGAATCGACCAAAGCTTGAGCGCTTACTTTGATTGCCCAACTGAGGTATGAACTGATATCCTCTCTGCTATAGGTCTCTCTTATTTTCCTAATTGCATCATCAATGAATTTGTCACGAACATCGGGCTTGTCCGCTGGACTGAACCCGGTCATGAACATCCTAAGTGACTTGTGCCAGTCATCCATCGCGACTGCTTTATCAAGCCATTCTTTTCGCATTTCCTCAAGACTGTGGAAATTCGTAATTGCTACATCCAAATCATCAGCCTCGGTGAGACCATTTTCTAGTTCTTTCATTTTTCCGATATCATAGACAAGCTTACTGAAATCTTTCGGATGCTTTTCGATTACCCTCTCGATTGTTGAGTAATACTGGCTTTTCTTCTTCAGGTCAGATTCATGAGTCTCCCCACTCTTCTCAGCTATACTCTTGATCATCTGTAGCATCTCTTCCTGAATGTTTGCCAGTGTCAGACAGACGTCCAGTGCTTCGTTTACATGGGGAGAATCTGTTTCCAATTTTCCTGGAACCTGATCGATGAGAACTTTTAGTCGTTCTACAAAGTCAGACATTCCCTGATCCTCAAACAGGGATAGAGCTCCCTTGATCTGAACATATGCCTCATCAACTCGTTCTCTGATCTTTTTGTGAACATCTGGTGAAGTTGTCAGATTCTGAAGTTTGTCAAACGCCTCTGCTGCGTCTTCAAGCTCAGTAGGTGGTTTGTTCTTGATTCCATTGAGCATCTTAAGCTCCTTTCCGAGTTTCACACCTATACTGCTAGCTCGGTCAAGACTGGTGATAAGAGCTTCAACCTCGACGCCGAGTTTCTCGATTATTTTGTCTTGGATCTTCTTCTCGTAAATCTCGACCATTTTTCTCGCTATTGCCGGGAGGCTGAATACATTATCTGCTGCTACTCCAACACTGTTCAATTCAGTGATTGCTTCTTGTGCTTCAGGAGGAATCTCCACTCCTGCACCCATTAGTTTGGCTGCTGCAAGTCTGATTTTGACACCTAGTCTGTATCTGAGGTTCTCAAGAGCGTCTTGCGCTTTAACAAGAATTCCTTCTTTGATTGAGCGCATCTCAGATTTTATTTCAGAGAAATCATCTAACGCTTGGATTCTGGTTGAGCCCTCATCGAGTTCTACGATAATGGGCATGAATATTTCCGCATATGCCGGTTTGACAGTCTGAAGGTCATGCACTATGGCATCTATCTCCTGTTCGCAAGCCTCTCTAAATGTGGCAACACCACTCTCTACTGCGTCACGTAAACTGGTAAGAGAACCAAGTAAGTAGACAATTCCACCTTCAAGTTCTTCAACTTTAGGAGCCTTCTTGCTCAATTGAGCATGATCTAAGACTCTATCAGCAGAGGTTGCAAGCTCATTGAATCTTGTGAGGTAGTTGCGTATGCTCTCGGTGATGTTCTTACGATATTCGTCATCCATTGATTTTGCCTGAAGGTAAATTCTGACCATCTCGTCAATCTCAGCTGTCTTCAGTTGCTTCTTTGAGTCTGCAATAAATTTACGAACAGCAACAAGATCTGTAATTCCAGCATCCTCTGGAGCCTCAGTAGCTTTTGACACATCATCAAGTAGCTCGAAGAGACGCTCTCTGAGAGCGATTTTAACTTGGCCCTCCCATTCATTCATACGTTGATAGCTAGACAAGAGGGGTGCGATTTCATCTCCTTCTACACTCACATTTGGAGGTGTTGGAATTACATCCGCGGTTGTGGGAATCCCACCCTCTACAATCTTTGTAGTGACTTCATGTTTTATGTTTACGATTTTATCGCGTAGTGCATTTGCTAGCTTTATCTGGGAGTTATGAAGTTGGTTTTCGAGAGCTACAAGAGAAGTAAGATTATTTGCCTTTGAAGCATCTCTCGCAATCAATCTGAGTTCTTTTGAGAACTCGATGGGAAGTTCAAGACCCAGTCGAGCTGTAGTTTCAACTGATGCTTGAAGTGACTCAACTGAACCTACTAGAGATGAACTAAGTAGTTTACTTACTTCATCTTTTCTTCCATCTAGAAATTCTCGATCAGTTGTTAATTTATCGTTTAGAATGATAAGGTCTCTAAGAGATAGTCCTACAACATCGTCATTTGAAACAGTGGTAGACACCTCACTCTTGTCAATCGCGATATGTCGCTCATAGGTGTCAACAGTGGCTTTGTTTTCATCTAGAGCTGATTTCACCTCTCGCGCAACATCTTCGTGAATAATCAAATATAGTTTGGAGAACGCCTTTGCGAACTCGTGTAGTTTCTCAAAATCCTTGAGATCTCCAGCTCCGATACCCGGGAAATTCAAAGAAGATATCCCTTGCACTTCCTTGGGTTTCATTGACTGAATCTTCGGTGTTATAGCAAGTGTGTCTTTGTGTTCTTTTCGGAAGTACTCTGCAAAGTCTCGAGTTACTCTCATGAAGTCTGTTTCGAGGTCCTTTGATGTCTTTTCAACTTGAGCTTGAAATTTTCTTTTCTTCATGAATCCCGCAGTTGCGAGATCATTTTCCTGTCTTGTCAAGTTTGCAAATATATCAAATAACTGTCGAACCTGGCGGTCCGCCTGTTCTTCCATCGCTGGGTTTACTGAAACTAGGATTCCTTTCAATTCGGCGAGTTTGTCTAATTCTCGTCTCCATCCGCTGGTGTCCAAGAGGCCTACCTCCATCTAGTATGACTATTCTTCTTGGTGGATGTCTTAAGTTCTTTCTGTGTGGGTCCTCCCTTTTCAACGATTGTATCATGTATTGATGGGTAAAATAATACACTTTCACGCCATTTCTGACCATTTTGACCAAGAAAGAAACACCCTTAAGCACTCTAAAAAACGGGAAGATACTTGCTGAATCTCATGGGGAGAAATTATGGATAAAGGCTCCATAGGCTCAAATGATTCTGTGCCTTTAACTTATCAGTTGCTTACCAAACTAGATGCACCTGCAGTTGATATCACATATGATGAAAACTATCTCTATGCGGCCTGTCGAGACGAGCGAGTTCGAGTATGGTCTAAAAAAGATTGGCAACTGGTTGCAGAATTGGGTGAGACTGATACTCCCCCACTTGATGTTGATGTTGATGATACACAGGTGTTCGCAACCTGCGAACGCAGAGTTTACGTCTGGAACAAAGAAACTTGGGGAATGACAGGTTGGTTCGAGCTAAGTTATCAAGCTTTGACCTCCACACTCCATGGTGATTACTTCTATGTGGGGGCAAGAGACGGAAGATTAGTATCCATCCAAAAGGATACACATGAAACATCAAGCTGGCAACTTCACAAATCAGACCTCACGAGTCTCTGGTCTGATGATAAAATAATATGTACAAGTACCAAGAAAGAAGAACCTCGGGTTTGGTTGAAAGATAGTGATACTGCACCATCTGAACTCGCGCGGCTTGATAAGAAAGGAAAAGGAGGAGTTCTTTCAGGAAATTCTGAGTTTGTTTTAGTTGGAAACTCTACAGGGGAGGTTGCGGTTTACGATCGGGTTGAATGGGAGCACGTTCGAACATTGAAATCAAGAAACTCCAATCCCGTTTCTTCAATGTGGGCTAGTAGTTACTACTTAGTTGTAGCAATGACAAATGGAACTCTGACTATTTGGGATTTGAAACATGGTGAAGAGATTGGAGAGGTTTCCCTGAATGGGCAGAAGATTGAATGGGTTGATGCAGATCATGATCTTCTCTATGTTGCAACTCATGATGGAATCAATATCATTCGGCTTGCTGTTTCTGGAAGACCACTCGACGTGTGTTCTGACACTCCTCCACTGTTGTCTGATAGTCTCCTGAAAACATCTCCATATGATGTTCTAGAAGGAGCTCTTGAGTTAGAGAAGAAGGGTGATCAACGTTATCAAGAGGGAATGTTTCATGAATCAGTTGTTGAATACGAGAATGCTCTCCAGCTATTGATTGACAATACCCATGCCCTACTAGAGGTGCCCGAAGAAAGGCAACTTCTAACAGATGAGTTGAATACACGACTCGGCAAAGCCCTTCTTAAAGCGAAGATCCAGGAACTGCAAACCATTAGCCATGAGGTCCGACAATTGTCAGAGGAATTGGATGTTCGGAAGAGGACTGATAGGAATCCTGAGGATGTCGAACGCCTATGGAGTTCAGCTGGAAGAGTGATAAAGGAAAGTCGTGTCCTCGCAGAGGCTCAAGCCAATGATATGCTCAGCTATCAATTAACACACGTAGTTGAAACACTCGAGAATGAACTGAATGAAGCAATGTCAAAGTTCGATGAGTTTCGAGAAACGATTAATCAAGCGCTAGCTCTTACTCGTCAGATATCCAATGAATGGCGATGGATGGAGCGTAGACGCACAAAACTTCCTGAAAGAAAGCAGTTTCTCGAGGGGGCAATGGAGAAACTTGGTGATGCTCTCGAAGGAGCAGACCCAGAAGGTGAAGTCAGGCAGATTCTTTCAGGAGCATTAGACGAATATCGTCGATTGTACGGCCAGATAGATAGGATAGTTGGTTCCTCTGATACGGACCACATCAAGTCATTTTCGTCAAAAGAGGAAGCCCAAGAAGCAATCGACGGTATACTCAGTGTGATGCCAAAGAAAATCGACGCTCTAGAAGATATTGAAGACCAAACTGAAAAAGAGCTTGAAAGAAAGCGGATAATTGCTGCGCTTGAACAGGCTCTTGAAATCACAAATATGTACAAGCTGAGTAAAGCTTCAAAGTCTATTCAGGCAGAACTCGAAAGAGTCTTACCCCCAGAATGACATCAGAACGCAGATGAACCAATCAATCGCCCTATGAGGCAGCAATACCATCAATTGATGGATAGTCTAACTCAATCATATTATCATCAATAAAATCCATCCAATCCTCCGCGAGTTCTCCCAGTGACGGGTCGAGTGAAAGCGCATATTCAGCTGCCTGGAGTGCCGCTCTGAAGTCTTCAAAGTATAGATGGCAGATGGCGAGATTGTACCAAGCGGTTGCTGAGGATGGATCTAGGTCCAATGATTTTTCTAAGGCGTCAACAGCCTCTTCCCACATATCTTCTGAAATTAATGCAGTTGCTAGTAACTCCCACTTACGAACATCCCTTGGTTGGAGTTTCAGACTCTTTCGTAATGCTCCAATTCCCTCAGAGTTCTCATTTAATAGGAGATGAATGAATCCTTTATCTCCCCATCTCACTGAGGAAGTTGGTTCTATCTGCAGTAGGCTATTCAATGCTTGGATAGCCATTTTTGGTTTCCCAAGCTCCAGATTGCAGATTACCAAGTTTTCTAGTGCTTTGACATTTGTTGGATCGACTGAAAGCCCTCTATGAAGCTTGATCATGGCTTCACTAAAGAGCTGTTTCTCTATGAGAGAAGAGGCTTGGTCCACAAGAACCTCAACCTCTCTGTTATCGGTGTGGGTTGGGTCCAACACTCAGTACTCCATGGTTTTCTGAAATCTGCGCACCAATGTAAGGGTAAAAAGGTTGCTCTGACTGCATAAATTCAATCCAACAGATAATTCGCTTGTAACCATCAAACGGCTTTCTTCTTGGGTAGGGCTAGACAACGGCACCTCTAATATAGTGAGACAAATCACCTGTCTTACCCATCTATACCCGTCGGTCAGATTTCCATCCTCGTTGATGAACACAATACGTAATGGTCCATCCTCGTCAGCAATTGGACTTCCATCCTCCTCATAGGCTATCAACATAGTACTCTGAATTTCTTCTAGAGGATCTCCAGTTGGAGTATAGCCATCGACAGTACCTTCAACTTCTGCCTTCGTATATTGACTATTCCATCCATCAATCGCTATTGCAATCAATGTATAGTTCGATGGAAGTGTTGCTACTCCTGAGATGAGATCGAAAACACTGACACCTGTAAAGTTGAATGGTCCACTGATAATTCCATTGCTCCTCCTATAACCTCCTTCTCCGGAGATTGATGTCCTCTTTGTTATTTCTCTTAGTTTGAAGCCTTCAACTGTTCCAGCTACATCCACAACTAAACCAGGAAGAACCTTGATCTCAGCTACGTTTCCTACACATTGAGATCCTGCAGTATAGGGATTTGGGTCGGTTGTCGCATTTGCATCTGCATTGGAGTAGTATCGGTCCTCTGGGAGAAAGATGAGTTGATAACCAAGCTCATAATCAGGAACGATTGTGTTGTTGTATCCATATGCCAGGACCATGTCTCCCTGGGTATCCCATTCAGTTGTATTAGGATAGACCTTGTTATAGTCGAATGTCTGCGAGTAGCCATCAGATGCTGTTATCCTGACTGAATCATCTTCAAGCATTCCGCCGGTTAGTTCTACAAGGTCCGATATCAAAACGCCAGTATAAACTCCGACTCCTATCACATTACCATTTGAGTTTTGGTAGGAACCCTCTCTGGTGACGATAGACATTGCAAACATATCTGCAAGCGAAATGTTAACCGATGTTCCATCTACTCCGGTAACGGCAACCTCTGGTGCGGTTTCGGAATTTATCGCATTCTGTACAATTGCAAGATACACACCGATACTTGCTGCAATCAATACTACAATAGCTAACACTGCATAGAGTCGAGTTTGTCCGGCACTCATGTATTTCACCAATATCGATATGCACAATGATGCCTATCGAGAGGAGATATAAGAGTTCGGTATGTGACCAGGTGTGGTGACACAGCGGCGCTTGCCCAACAACTCCCCAGTGAACAGCGTCGGTGAACGCTGACAATACCAAGTTTCTTGATTCTGGTTTATAATCACCTACAAGACGAAACTATAGGAGAGCAATTGCTTCAATCTCAATATCAACATCCTTTGGTAGTCGTGCGACCTCAACCGCGGCTCGAGCTGGTGGAGTATCACTAAACCATTTAGCATACTCTGCATTCATCTCAGAGAAGTCATCCATGTTATTTAGAAAGACAGTACACTTCACAACCTTGTCCATTGAGGACCCAGCTGCTTCGATGACTCCTTTGATGTTTGAGAGTGATTGTCTTGTCTGGTCGGTGATGGATCCCGTCACTAGTTCACCAGTTTCAGGAATGGCTGGTATCTGACCAGAACAGAATACAAATCCATTGGCTTTGATACCCTGAGAATAAGGTCCAATCGCCTTTGTTGCTTTTTTTGTGAAAACTTGTTCAATCTTCATGTTTCATCAAGCATCGCCAATGCATTGGACCACGATTAATGTAGCGGTTTAATGTCTTTCTGGTGGAGGTGGGACTGCAAACCCTGCTACGATTCTAGTTCCGGTTTCTCCATTCAATGCTCTTGTAATGTTAGGTGGATCTGTGATGATTGCCATCTCTCCACCGTTCTTGATAAACTGGATACATGCCTCAATCTTGGGTAGCATACTTCCTGGAGTGAAATGACCATCTTCTATGTATCTTTGAGCCTCAATATGGTCCATCTTGTCAATCGGTTCTTGATTCTCCTTACCGAAGTTGAGGTAAACCTGTTCGACTGCAGTGGAAATAAGCAGGACATCAGCGTTTAGGTCGGTGGCAAGTAAACTAGATGCTCTATCCTTGTCAATCACAGCGGCAATACCTTCCAACTCACCAGCTTCGTTTGCGACAACTGGAATGCCACCGCCTCCAACAGCATAGACTATTATGTCATCATTCAGAAGGGCTTTGATTCCTGGAAGTTCAACAATCTCTTTTGGAATTGGTGAAGGCACAACTCGTCTCCATCCTCTTCCTGAGTCTTCCTTCATTTGCCACCCCTCTTCCTTCATTCTTTTCTTAGCATCTTTCTCATCCATAAATGAACCAATAGGTTTGGCTGGATCCTGAAAAGCAGGATCGTCTCTTGAAACTCTCACTTGAGTCACAAGGGACGCAACATGCCTGTTCATGCCTCGCTTATGAAACTCATTGTAAAGTGCCCTTTGAATCATATACCCAATTGCACCTTGAGTGTCAGCTCCGCAATAATCAAGCGGCACGGGATGCAGTTCATGCTCTGCAAGTTCGGACCTTCTCAAAATGAAACCGACCTGTGGTCCGTTTCCCGATGTTATTACAATATTCCAACCCTGCTGAATCATGTCTGCGATATGTTTGCATGTTTCAGCAGTTGCAGCGTATTGATCTGGAACAGTCTTGTGAGCTTTATCCTTGATTAATGAGTTTCCACCAATTGCAACTACAGCCGTTTTAGCCATGTTATTCGTCTCCATATGTAGTGGGACCCTGAAGACCAATTTCCTTCAATTTAAACAAATGGGTCAAGGTTCTCCTATTCTGATGATTCTTCTCTTTCTCGAAGCCACTCATCGAGATATGCTGTTTCGAGTTCATCGGCTTCAGCAATATCTTTCCCTGTCATGCCATCAACGAGTGTTTTCGTTCGAACGAGAATTGTTGGGTCTTTATTCAATATCTGTTCGAGGAACTCCATTGTCTTCTCCATCAGCTCATCCTGGTTCACTAGCATATCTGCAAGACCTATCTGAAGTGCTTCCCTTGCTGAGATTGTTCTTGATGTTAGGAGGATATCTTTTGCACGAGAAGGACCAACAAGATGCAACAAATTAGATGCTGCACCAGCGCCTGGAAAGACACCCATTTCAACTTCTGGAAGTCTAAAGGATGCTGTGTCAGCAAAGAACCGAAAGTCACAGGCAAGAACAGCCATTGCTCCAAATCCAATTGCATATCCTTTTACTGCAGCTATTGTGACACAGGTGCGATTCTCTCGAATAATCCTCATTGTACGTTCCAGTAGTTTGAAGAATTCTGTCACTTCAGAACCTTTCAAACCCATTATTGTTTCCATGTCAAATCCAGCACTGAATGCACGGTCTCCCTCTCCGGTAAAGACGACCGCTCGAATACTTGGGTTGTTGAGAATCTGTGAAACTTGTTCACTGAAATCAACAAGCATTGGCCTTGTGACCGAATTCAGTTTATCCGGACGTGATATTGTGAGTATAGCATGAGAATCCTCGATGCGGACCTTGATTTCTCCTGTCAATAGCAAACACCTTACTTAGGAGTACCAAGTGTACATCAAACACGAATAAAACCTTCCGCTGCCGGGTATGAGCTCGACGGAGCTCCTTATTTGTTAGCACAAGCGTCACAGGGATCCTTAGTGTGAGCACAGAACTCTCTGTGAATATCACACATTATACCCTCATCTCTCATGACTCTGATGATGCGATTGATTTCACGGGTCATTTCTTCAAAGATGTCTTCCTGACCAATTTTCCTAGCTTTCTCAAATTCCTCAATCATTATGTCTGCTGACTTGTCAATCTCTTTCAAAATGATGTCGGGGATATCAACTTGGTCCCCTCTAGACCTTCGACCCTTTTTCTTCAGCAAGTACTGCGTGATAGCTGGTTCTGTAACACCAAGCATACGTGCAATCTCTTTCTGAGTTATCTTATGGTCCGCTGTTTCGCCCTCCTCATTCTCTCGAGGTACAACCTTTGTCTTCATGATCTTCGCAAGCTCTCTTCTGATTGCTGGGAGAACATACCACACCTCAACTTCCTGAGGCATCATCCATGTTCTTCTTTTGACCTGTTTTGCATTCCTCGCCGCACTAGCAGACATTGTATATCCCCTAAATGTTCACAATAGTGAATCTACTTTTGACGTCTCACCTAATAAGCATAATGGCGTAGCAGAGAATATCGTTTTTGGGAAGGAGTCAGGCTTAAGAAAGAGAAACATGCATCAATTGTTGGGTTTCAAAATGAAGGAGTTCCATCTCCAAGAAGCTGTTGATGTCATTAGTGCTGCTAATTACCTTGTAGCTCTCACTGGGGCCGGGATTTCAAAGGAGTCTAATGTACCAACATTTCGTGGGGAAGATGGATTATGGAGACAATATAATGCTATGGAGCTTGCCACACCATCTGCCTTTGCAAGAAATCCCTCGCTGGTCTGGGAATGGTACACATGGAGACAGGGACTGATTAGTGATTGTAGCCCAAATCCAGCTCATTACACCCTCGCAAAATGGGAGAAGAGGGGCATCCTCAAGACTTTGATAACGCAGAATGTTGATGGTCTTCATATTCGAGCTGGCTCAGTCAATGTTCATGAAGTGCATGGTGATTTGTGGGCTTTGAAATGCTCGTCATGTGATTATCATGGACGATTAGACAAACCAGCTTCTGGTATTCCCTCATGCCCAAACTGCAACAATCACCTTCGACCTGATGTTGTCTGGTTTGGAGAAACATTGAATCCAGTCGTTATGAAGAGAGTTTATAGTGAGTTAGAACTGGCAGACACCTGCATTGTCATAGGCACATCTGCACTTGTGCAACCAGCGGCGTCTTTTCCGTTCATTGTGAAACAACTAGGTGGGAAGATCATTGAGGTCAATGTGGAACAGACAATGCTCACTGGAGTTGTTGACGTTC
This sequence comes from Promethearchaeota archaeon, assembly GCA_048940045.1. GTDB lineage: Archaea > Asgardarchaeota > Thorarchaeia > Thorarchaeales > Thorarchaeaceae > SMTZ1-45. Next base: position 6,385 of record JBHLOX010000051.1, on the reverse strand, counting down.
ATATCCCAGGGAAAGCAGGAGAAGTTTTGCCAGCTCTTGATGAGCTTCTGGAATGAATTTCCTGAATTTATGGGATACAGATAAATGCGGGTATTCTCGTGGAGAGGTCCGAGGTAAGTCCCAGTGAAAGTTCTCGTCACAGGAGCGTCTGGTTTTTTAGGTGGGCGAGTGATTACTGGACTTCTTGAAACAGGTCATGAGATTGTTGCTCTCGTAAGGGACACAAGCAATACTGAGGGACTCCCCAAGAATATTGAGATCAGAGTGGCGGACCTTTTCGATATCGCTAGTCTAAGGGAAGCTGTTCAAGGAGTAAATATAGTGATCCATTTTGCTGCTTACTTCAATTTCTATCCAAGCGATGAAGATCTCATGTTCAAGGTGAATGTTGAAGGACCCACCAATCTAATGAAGGCATGTGTGGGTACTGATGTAGAGAGATTCATCTATTGTTCTTCAACGGAAACCATTGGTTCTATAAGGTTCCCTCCTGGTACTGAAGACACAGAATTAAGACCTGATTTTAGTTACGGTGAGAGTAAAATTCTAGCTGAGAGGGCGATTCGTGAGATAACAGCTAATACTGGCTTGGGTCATATCATTCTAAGACCGACAGGTGTGTTGGGTGAAGGGGACCTTTACATTATGTATGAGGTTGCTCACGAACTGTATCATGGAAAGGTCTTCGCCTTACCACGCGACCTGAGTGCTCGTTTCATGTTTATACACATTGATGATGTTGTTTCTGGTTTTATTGCTGCATTAACTCCAATGGCGGCTCTCAACAACACGATTATTCTCTGTCCAGATGAATCCATGAGTTGGGAAGAGCTTGTGGAGGTCATGACTGAACGTCTTGGTGTCAAACCTCCACGCCTTCGTGTTCCTAAGGTTGTTGCGAAATTGGGAATGGCTCTTATGAGTCCCTTCAAGAACAGAAAGAAAATGACCTTCTTCTGGCACATGAAAGCTGTGGATCTGATATATGCAAATCGTGAATACTCGAATGAGAAGGCAAAGCGCTTGCTTGGATGGGCACCTCAAGTCACTATGACTGAAGGTCTTCAGAGAGCTATTGATTGGTATCTTGAGAATGGATATCTTTAAGGAAGTCGTGAATTATGGATGCAGTCCTAGGTTTTATTCTGATTATATTTCCAATCGCTTTGGCTTTGGTTCTTCTTGTCTTCTTGAAGAAAGCAGCTGACGTGACTGGAGTCATTGTTTGGCTTGTAACTCTGATTATTGCTATCGTGACTTTTCAAACTGACATAGGTATCGCAATCACTGCGAGTATTGCTGGTATTGTGAAGTCATTCCCAATCTCACTAATGGTGGCCACATCGATTTTGATGATGACCTATATGCAAGAAACTGGAGCTCTTCAAAGGCTTATTGTCTTCTTCAAGACACTGGGAGGCGGGAGTCGACCAATGCAGATCCTGATGATTAGCTTTGGGTTGGGACTCTTTCTTGTAGGTATTGGAGCAACTCCCGTGACTATGCTCCCCCCTGTGATGTTAGCTCTTGGATTCTCTCCTATGGTTGCAGTTGCACTTCCGTCAATCGGATATGATCCTCTCACAACCTTTGCTTTGCTTGGAGTTCCTGCAGTAGTGTTCACTTCTGAATACAGTAGTTGGGCAACAGTGATAGAATTGCCACAGGCTGGTGCTGTATTTGCTTGGTTCATGCCTCTTGTAAGTATGGGGATAGCAATCTCTATGCTTTGGATTGCTGGAGGCAGAAAGCTTCTACTAAGTCGTGATGGTCTCATCCTAGCAATTATTTGTGGTCTGACTGCAGGTGGTATAGCTATTGTCTGTAATGTCCTTCTACCTCTTACCACTTTGACCAATGTTTTTGCTGGAGCTGCTGTACTTCTTGTTCTATTCCTTTACATCCGAGTCAGGAGCAAACCATTACTTGATAGAAGCACACTTGACGCCAAGGACCTCGAGTTAGAAACAAGTATGAGTATCTATAGAGCAAGCATTCCCTGGGTCATCCTAGTAATTCTTAGTCTAGTAACAAACATGATTCCCCCAATTTGGGACTATCTCTTCAATACCCTCGTATTTCCAGTTCAAATAGGCGCATATCCCAATCCAATCAGAACACGTTTTCTTTGGCAGGCGTATACACTCATGTTGATTTCCACAATTGTTTCATTTCCATTTTTCAAGAGAGATAAAGATGTGTTGAAACGTACTTTGTCAAGTTTCAGAAAGAGGGCACCTAGACCTGTCCTTGCAGCAGCAATCTTCTTTGCAATGGCTGATGTCATGAATTTCAGTGGATGGGTAGTTGGTGCAGGTGGAATCTGGCTCAATCCAACCGACCCTCTTAATGGACTTGACCCAACCAACAACATGATCTATCTCCTCGCTTCACTAACTGCTGGAATCGGACTTCTCTACCCATTACTAGCACCTTTCATGGGTTTACTAGGTGGTTTCATCTCTGGATCCGAAACTTCGGCTATTGCTATGTTCACAAAATATCATGTTGAAACAAGCAATCTGATCGGAGCGAGCTCCATCCATGTTGCAGCATCCAATGGGATTGGAGGAGGTCTTGCAAGTGTACTGAGCCCAGCCAAAATTCAGAATGCTGCGGCTGTCATTGATGAGATCGGTATTGAGGGTGAAGTAATTCGGTATGGCTTAGTCGTTGCAGTACTGATGACACTTGTCACAGCTCTATTGACACTGTTGTGGGCATTTCCTCTGAGTCTTCTCACCATGTCAATAGTTGCAGCAATCACAGTTGGGATGGTTCTTCTTGGAGGGGCTATCTATTGGATAAAGAAACCTGCCTTTACAGCTCATCAATCTTCGCCGCCAGAATGAAGTCATTATCGAACAGCCCTTTGATTGCGTGAGTCCAGAGAGTCAAAGTCACTTTATTCCATTGGATGAATATGTCTGGATGATGTCCTTGCTCCTCCGCAATCTCAGCGACCTTGTTCACAAACACCATCGCTTTTGTGAAGTTCTTGAATTTGAAGGTCTTCTCAATCTTATCAATCTCGCCAGCCGACTTTGTCCAACCGGGAACGACATCTAACATCAGCTTGACCTTTTCCCCATCCATTGGAGGAGCATCACCTCTGCATGGAACACACTTGAGTGAAGCAAGTTCTTTCTTCGTTTTTGCCAATCATAATCCTCTCCTGCTCTCTATCCCTCTACAAGAAAACCAGCTTCAATCGATTTCTGAATGAGGCTCTTGGCATATTCCCATAGGTCTTTAGATCCTTTGGAGATATCCTTCTTGCTCTCGAAAATCTGACTACTAACAATATTGTGTTTTTTCCAAGACCACCCTTTGTTATTGTGACTAAGGATTAGTGGTTGAAGTTTATCCAGTGCTGATGCAAATCTGGCTTCGGGTGTTGACAGAGATTCAAACTCCTCCCAAAGTGAATGAACCTCCTTTTTCTGGTCATTTGGAAGAAGTCCGAAAATTCGTTTCGCAGCCTCTTTCTCCCGTTTTTCTTTGTTCGAGTTTCCAACTGGATCATATGCAAATGTATCCCCAGCATCAATCTCAACCAAGTCATGAATAAGCAGCATCTTGATGACTTTCAGCTTGTCGATGTCTACACTGTTAGCATACTCTGTAAGAAGCATCGCCATGAGTGATATGTGCCATGAGTGTTCGGTGACATTTTCTTGGCGAGATCCATCACAAAGAGCTGATTGCCGCTCAATCTGCTTCAACTTATCAATCTCTACAATGAAGTCCATTTGTTTGGAGAATCGTTCCATGTCAACCAATGTCTTGCCTCCGAGTATTGCGAAATTTGCATGAAAGGGTGGATGGAGCTCTTGTTTTCTGCGACTCGAACATGTTATATCCTTGCGGATAGATGACATTATAGGAGGAGATGTTTTGTCACAAGCTGAAAATACGAATCCAGTAGAAGCTGGAAAGGTTTTGGGAAGTATCTATGGTTCACTAATCATATTCTTTGCAGTCCTCTTTTTCCTCTCTACCTTCTTCTCATCATTGCCAAATGATGCAGCATTTCGATCATTCCAACTGACCTGGTTGGTCGGTGGGTTTATCGTTCTAATTGGTGCTGAGCTTGGAAGAGTACTCTTCAAATCAGGTGTAACGATTGTTGGCTTTCTTGGATTCCTTGTTCTCAATTTATTCATGATTGTTATTGGCCTTGCAGTCTTTGCAGACTTAGTTGTACCAACAGCGATAGACTACCCAATACTACTAGTTGTTTCTCTTCTACTTGCCTCAGCTGTATGGTATATCATACTTGTACTATGGACACTGAGGGACTGGTGGAAATCAAGATAGATAAGAAACAACTACATCAGAGATGGTAGCTCATAAAGCATCATCTCATAACTCTGATTTGCCTTAACCAACTAGGGACGTGTGATCACGTCAGCATAATTCTCCTCATATAGATCAATCAAGATTTAACGAGCGCAATCTTGAATGAAATTTCCATGGACATGAGAGAGTGGATTAGTGATTTTCAAATCAAGAATGATTTAGAGACGGTTAAATGTGATGAGTTCGGAATACTACAAGTAGCTCATCGAGTATCATTGAAAGTTGTGTTGTCCCCATGTCAAAAGGTGATCTGACATATTGGCGCGGGAGTAGCTTCTACATCAACCCAACTTCACAGTGTATGAACGATTGTCTATTTTGTGTTCGTAATTTTGGAGAGGGGGTTTTTGGGTTCAATCTGGTTCTCGAAGAAGATCCAAGTCCTGAGGAACTTGTAGAGGCAATCGAAAAAACTTGGGACACGAAATATGATGATATCGCGATTGTTGGATTTGGGGAACCACTACTCAACATCAACGCAGTCCTAGCAGCAATCAGAAGATTGAAGGAACTGACTACTGTTCCTATTAGGATGAACTCAAATGGACAAGCTCTACTTCTTCACCCAACCCGAAATATAGCAAAGGAACTTTCTGAAGCAGGGTTGGACCGAATCCAAATCTCACTCAACGCACATGACCCTGACACATACCTTCAGCTCTGTAAACCTAAGTTGGGTCGTGGCGCCTTTGAATCGATACTTGAATTCACTGAACAATGTAAACCATTAATGAAAGTTGAACTGTCAGCGGTTGATATTCCGGGTGTAGATATCGATGCCTGCAGAGGGATAGCGGAAAAATTAGGTGTTGGTTTTCGGGTTCGGGTGTTCAAGGGTCCAGAAGGTGCCTTGGATGGTATTCTCCGTACGCTAACAACTTAAACACAATTGAACAACTATATCTAGAAGGTCAGACATTACAAAACTATGACTCTTCGGAAACTCGTTGATGGAATATATGTTGACACAGATGGCACCAATGGAGGAAATTTTGGAGCCATTGTTCTCGAAGATGAGGTCGTCATGATTGATGCTGGAATGATTCACACGAAGAGTCGAGAGGCAAAGGAGTTCTTAGATAAGGAAACTAACAAACCCATTCTCAAATTGATATTCACCCATTCTCATAGTGACCATGTCTTTGGAGCTCAGGCTTTTGAACCGGTTAGTCTCATAGCATCCGTACCTATGCGTGAACGATGTGAGGAGAACCTGAAAGGTGACTGGAGAATTGAAAATCTGAAGAAAAACTGGGCTGAAGTTAAAGATGAGCGACCAGAGCTTTGGGAAGCTCTTCAAGAACTCTCGATTCGTCTACCTGATGTTGTCTTCAAAACACATGTCTTTGTGGGGAATAATGAGGAGGTTTCAGTCAAGCTTCTTGGTGGGCATACTGCAGGTTCATCAACTGTTATCGCACATCCCTATAATGCAATATTCATTGGAGACCTCATCTTCAGTGGTATGTTTCCATATGGCGGAGACCCAACCTGCGACCCGGATAGATGGATCATGGCTTTGGAAGAGGTCCAAGAACTGGGTCTCGAAACAATCATTCCTGGGCATGGTCCGGTCTGTGGACCTGATGAGCTTGAAGGATATATTCAAGCTCTTATGGATTTGAGAGCTAATGTGGAGGATGCTATCACAACGGGAATGACTGTCGATGAGTTTCTTGACGAAGACATGATTCCTACTCAGATTTCTGAAGGTGCAGAGAGGTTTGCAGAACGAACTCTTAATCATTGGTTCGAGTTCTACAGTTAAGGTAATTTATAAAACCTGAAATTTCAAAACACCTTCTCAATCCCATTCCTTTCTCTGCCTGAGCGGATATTCTTAAATTGATACAGACGGGAATCCTATTGAGTCTAGATGACTGGGAGAAGCGACTATAGTGGCTTTCAACGATGAACAAACAGGGATCATAACCTACCCTACATTTACTGAATTGAGTGACATTCTTTCACTCCATTTTGAAATAATCGCAAATGTCCTAGAATTTGGTATGCCTACATTCAT
>JBHLOX010000050.1:2656-16919 GCA_048940045.1 Promethearchaeota archaeon | reverse complement strand
CAAAATTCTGAACTCCACGAAGGGCTTCTTGCATATCAATGAGATATGCCTGAAGGAATGGTGAATATAGACCTACTCCAAACTGAGTCAGTGCTCCAACAAGGTATGCACGAACTGGTAGTTTCCTGAGAACAGAAACCTCGGATTGTGCTTCTGTTTCTGTCATCCTTACTTTTAGAGCCCTAGAGGCTCCTATTAACTCTAGTTCTTACAAGACTTATTGACTTGACCGTCATTGTTATCTGTGACCGGTTGTATTCTCTCTCTGGTTGTGAGAGCGGACAAATGCTCGATGAATCTGTTTACAAGAAAAGGATTGAAAAAGTGCAGGAGCATCTTAGATCATCCAATTCTGATTTTGCATTCTTGACACCCTCACCGAATTTCCAATACCTTACAGGGTATACATATTCAATGCATGAACGTCTAACTGCGCTTGTAATCAGACGTGATGCAGAGCCGCAGATAGTTGCTCCTTCGTTCGAGGTGACAGGTCAATCATCCCACACTTGGATTAAGGATTTCGTCCCATGGGCTGAGGATGAAGAACCATTTTCTTTGGTCGCCAAACTAGTTGGAGAAAAAAAAGGTCGCCATTCAGTCTGTCTTGATGATAGCACCTCTCTAGGAGTATATTGGGCGCTTGAGGCAGCTTTGGGGGGGTTTGCTAGGACCACCACCCTGAGCCCAATGATCCATTCGTTACGCATCACAAAATCTGATGAAGAAATCGAGTTGATGAAAAAGGCAGGTCATATAATCAATGACGCAGTCCTCAAAGCTTTTGAAGAAACAGCAATTGGAATGACGGAACTCGAGGTACAACAGATAGTGCATAGAGAGATTCGTCGCCAAGGGGCAACTCCAACATTTGCCGCGATACAATTTGGTGAGAACAGTGCAATCCCTCATGCACTGGCAAGTAACAGAGAGCTTAGGAAGGGGGATGTTGCTCTGATGGACTGCGGATGTTCACTAGGTGGCTATAACACTGATATGACCCGTGTGGGTGTAGCTGGCACTCCTACAGAAGAAATCAAACGAGTCTACTCGATTGTACTTCAAGCTATGGAAACTGCAGTCGATAATATCGTGCCAGGAATGGCTTGCGGAACTGCTGATGGTCTTGCGCGGAGAGTTATTGATGACGCTGGATACGGTGATTACTTCACACATCGCCTTGGTCATGGCATCGGTCTTGAAGTGCACGAGTCTCCATATGTTGTCCGAGGAAGTTCGCAAGAGTTGCGGCCTGGTATGTGTCACAGTATTGAACCTGGTATATATCTAGAAGGAAAGTTTGGTATTCGAATCGAAGACCTAGTATGTATTCGTGAAGGTAGACCTGAATTATTGACATTTACTCCTCGGGACCTCATTCTGATTGATCAGTAGATGTGTTCTCTTCGTCTACTTGTTCTTCCTTGGACTTTGAAAGTATCTCATCCATCTTCTTGCGGTCTTCTTCAGAGAGATTCTGCATAGCCTCAGCAGATTGTCTAATCATCTGGTTCATCATTACTGAATAGATTGCGGGTAGTGCTGTTGTAGTTTCCTTGCGTTCGTTGAACTCCTGTTCAGCTAACTTTCTTGCCTCTTGAAGAGCCTCTTTGCTCACTTCACCCTCTCCCACACCAGGACAGTCCTTACTACTCAAAACATATTTCTCACCATTGTATTCGAGTGGAAATGTTTGACATGAGATTGGGCGACCATATCTTATCTCACATGCATTTGCTTCCTCATTATAGAAAATGCAGGCAGTGGTTTCAGGATCGCTTTTCAGGGGTTTCCGAGCGGTTTCAAAGTAAAAGGTGTCCTGCTCTGATTCTGGTAAGTGTATAGTTATGCCCGGTAGTATGTTCATGACATATCCCTGAGCCATCCACCTTGCAAGGTCACCGATAGTGACCATCACCTGTGGTCTAATGTGACATGCTTTTGTATCACACTTCTGTTCTAAACACATGAAACTGTACTTCGATTTCTCAGACATCCTCTTCACCAAATGGTGTGGTTAGACGATTCGTTTCATAGTTCTCTTTAACCCTTTCGAAACAGGTTTTTCCGAGTCCGATAGGTTTTTGTTCACCTGCCCTGCGGTGATATCATCTCAGAGTAGAATTTTCTTAACACTCGGAGTATTCAAAATGACTGAGTGGTATAGCAACGACATCGACTACGTTATAAAACGCTTAGAAACGTCACCCGAGGGTCTTTCAAGTCTAGAGGCAGAGTCCAGGTTCAATACATATGGACCCAATGAGCTTGTAGAAACTGGCGGTATTAGCCCTCTACGTATGTTCCTTCAACAATTTATGGACCCAATGGTGATTATACTTCTCATTGCCATTTTGATATCGCTACTAACAACTGTTCTGTCCTCTGGTGGTTCTGACCATGAGGGTGGGGTAATTGACGCTATTGTCATTTCCGCGATTGTGATTTTCAATGCCATCTTTGGGTTTGTACAGGAGTACAAATCAGAGCAGGCACTGGAGGCACTGAAAGAGATGGCGGCACCTAAGGCACGAGTGATGAGAGATGCTCTCTGGACTGTTATTGATTCGCGTGAAGTGGTCCCAGGTGACCTTATTGGCTTTGAGGCTGGGGACCTAATTGCCGCTGATGGCAGGGTAACATATGCCGTGGGTCTTTCAGCCGATGAGGCTCCACTAACTGGGGAGTCTGTTTCTGTTCTAAAAATGATCGATCCGATTCATCTCAGGACTCCTGTAGTTGGAGACATGAAGAACATGGTCTTCCAAGGGACTACTATCACAGCAGGAAAGGGTCAAGCACTTGTGATAGCAACGGGGATGAGGACTCAGTTTGGGAAGATTGCTGAGCTCGTTCAAGAAAGCGAGAAAGATATGACACCTCTCCAGATAGACCTAGATGATCTTGGAAAGAAGCTTGGATTGCTCATCATTGTACTCTGTATTCTCGTTTTTGGTGCAGAGGTCTGGGAGCACGCTGCTGAAACCATAATGGAGGCTCTCTTAGCAGCAATTGCACTGGCAGTTTCTGCGATTCCTGAAGGATTGCCTGCTGTTGTGACAATCACCCTAGCTATTGGTGTACAGCGAATGGTGACCAGAAATGCGATAGTGCGAAGACTTCCTTCTGTTGAAACCCTTGGTTCTACTACTATAATCGCGTCAGACAAGACTGGTACGATTACAAAGAACGAGATGACCGCCACAACAATGTTTGTCAATGGAATGACAATCTCTGTAAGTGGAGTGGGATACAACAAGGTTGGAAAGTTCACAAGGGCTAGTGAGGATTATGGTGTCATAGGAGACCCCCATGTCGTCAAACTTCTTGAGATAGGACAGCTTTGTACAAATTCTGTTCTACAACGAGATCCTTCAGGAAAGGCAGACTGGAGTGTAGTAGGTGACCCGACCGAGGGGGCGCTACTTGTTCTTGCAGAAAAAGCCGGACTCTCACATGAGGACACAATGTCACGAAACATTGAGATCACAGAAATCTCATTCGATTCTGCACGAAAACGGATGACCTCCATCATTCGCGATGAGGACGGAAACCTTGTTGCTAATGCGAAGGGCGCTCCAGAGGTTCTTCTACCTCTTTGCACTCACATCTATGAGAATGATCACATCCGTGAGCTGACCCAAAAAGAGAAGGAAAATATAATCCAGATTAACGCAGGGTTTGCAGAGAGTGCCTTGCGGGTTCTTGCTTTTGCATATCGACCTCTCGCGGAAGAGATTCCTCTTTGGGAGCCCGAGAAAGTGGAACGAAACTTCATCTTTGTTGGACTCATCGGGATGATTGATCCGCCACGCGATGAGGTACGCGATGCAATGAGAATCTGCAAAATCGCTGGAATTCGACCAATCATGATAACCGGGGACCATCAACTGACAGCTAGAGCCATCGCTCAAGATGTGGGATTAATAGAATTCGATGATGAGGTCCTCACCGGTGTTGATCTTGACCGAATGACTCCCGAGCAGTACACAGAAGCTGTGAACCGATGTAATGTGTTCGCTCGAGTCGCGCCTGAACACAAACTACAGATTGTAACTGCTCTGAAATCAAATGCTCAGGTTGTTGCTATGACCGGGGATGGTGTCAATGATGCACCAGCAATCAAGATTGCTGATGTTGGTATTGCTATGGGCATACGTGGCGCGGATGTCACAAAGGAAGCATCAGATGTTGTCCTTACCGATGATAATTTTGCTACTATCGTGTCTGCAGTTGAGAAAGGTCGTGAAATTTATTCAAACATAAGGAAATTCGTAAGATTCCTGTTGGCTGCAAACTTCGATGAAGTCTTTCTAATCTTCACAATCATAATGCTAGGACTACCTCTTCCCATTACCGCAATCCAGATACTCTGGCTGAATCTTGCTACCGACGGGTTTCCAGCATTAGCTCTCGGAGTTGATCCTCCAGAGACCGGAGTGATGGATAGACCACCTAGAAAACCGGGTGCCAAGATGATGGATCGGGGAATGGTCTCTTTCATCTTCATAGCTGGACTTACTGCATTTCTTGCATCAGTAGCCGTTTTCATGTGGTCGCTCTGGGCATATGGTGGTTGGATCCCAGGTCTTACTGGTCCTATTGTTGATTGGCACCTAGATGTTTCACCAATCACCGGTTTATCCTGGGAGTATGTTCTTACCCACGGACGAACTGCTGTCTTCGCAAGTGTAGTGTGTTTCGAACTGTTGTTTGTTTGGAACTGTCGTGATGAATATCATCCGGTATGGAGGACTGAGGTGAGAAAATCAACAACCTTGATGGGTGCAGTAGTGTTGTCAACTCTTCTGACTCTAGCAACAATCTACTTCCCACCATTGGCTGTACTCTTTCAGACAGTACCCATAAATCCACTAGACTGGGCTATAATTATCCTAACATGTCTTCCAGCTTTGCTAATTCCGCCGCATTTGATCTTTGGCTACTTCAGAAGGTCAGTGAATGACTAATATGGTAGACGTGTGTCTAACCAGTTGTACAGGTCCCCAAGAACTTGGTCTTTCTCTGGCTCTGCATGAAGCTGATGATAAAGCCCATCATAGAGATGCCAGGTCTTGTCTTTTGAACCTAGGTTCTCAAAGAACTCCCTACTCTTCTCAGGATCGACTACTTTGTCAGCCCCTGCTTGTTGTAGAATGACTGGCAGAATGATATCTGGAGCGGACCGGAGTGCTTCCTTTGATGCCTTCAATAGCTCCATTCCGAAACGAGGTGTCACCACATTCACTCTCAGAGGATCATTTTCAAGTCGCTTTATATGCTCTGAATTTCTGGAAACATCAGAGTACTCTATTCCTGTTGGTTCATATCTTTTCACGTTTAGAGCTGACAAGATACTCCCAGCAAATCGTTTTCCTATTCCAAATTCCTCGATGTGACTGACTGCGGGGCATTGTAGTAGGAGTCCATCCACAGTTCGTGTATATTTGAGGACATAACTAATCGCATTCAACCCCCCCAATGATGATCCAAATAGGTATGTGATTTTGTTCAAATACGTGTCTTTTACTTGCATGACTAGGTTCTGGATATCTTCAACATACTCCTCAAAACTCATCACATGACCTTTTGTACCTGAGTAGTGTCCAAATCCTCTCTGATCCGGAGCAAACACAGCAAACCCTTTGTCTGCGAGAAACTCCCCGATATTAATCATATCACCTGCGTGTCCGCCAACACCATGAAGTGCGATGACTAAAGCCCTTGGCTTATCGTCGTCAGGACGCCAAAGGGCCATGAACATCCTTGTTCCATCAAATCCGATGTACTTGCTTTCCTTGTATTTCAAGAGGAGCACCACTGCATAGCCCTAAGATGCTACCGCTATTTATCTTGTCTTTGTAAAAGAAGAAAGCGACTGGCCACAAAAGGACCAGTCTCAAGGAAATATTCAGAATCTGTTTGGCTTGGGTTTTTCTCCAGAATAATCGTAGAAGCCCATACCAGTCTTTCTACCGAGCCAACCTGCGCGCACCATCTTCCTTAGCAATGTGGGGGCTCTGTACTTGCTGTCTTTGAACTCTTCAACGAAGTAGTCTGCGATATGGAGTGTAGTATCCAGACCCACGAAGTCCAGTAAAGTCAATGGACCCATCGGCCAATTCAGACCAAGCCGAATCGACGTGTCCATATCTTCCACTGTAGCTACACCTTCCTGGATGGCAAATACAGCCTCAAGCATTGCCGGGACGAGTATACGATTTACTGCAAACCCAGGGGCTTCATTGACCAGCACGGTTTCCTTGCCAACCTTCTTGGACACTTCTTCAATGATCTCGACAGTTTCGTCATCTGTGGCTTGTCCCCTGATAATCTCGACAAGTCCCATCACTGGCACTGGATTGAAGAAATGCATCCCAATGAACTTCTCAGGTCTTTTGGTCACAGCCGCCATCTGAGTAATACTGATGCTTGAAGTGTTCGAAGCAAAAACAGCATGGTCTGGTGCTGACTCATCGACCTCTTTCCAGTTATCAAGCTTCAGATTGACTATTTCTGGAATTGCCTCAATGACCAGGTCAGCGTCTTTCACTGCCTCCTTGAGATCAAGGACTCCTTTTATCCTTCCAAGGGTAGCATCAATCTCCTCCTGAGTGATCTTACCCTTTTTGAGACCTCTCTCCAAGTTCTTCTTAATGTTCGCAAGGCCATTGTCAATGAATTTCTGATCAATGTCCCGCATCTTAACCTCATAACCAGCTTGAGCGCAGACATGGGCAATACCATTTCCCATTAATCCTGCACCCAAAACTGCGATTTTCTTGATCTCCAACATTATCCGCCTCTGGTTAGTCTATAGTGTGTATATCTGGCTCGGGACTGCCTCTATTTGTGTTTGACTGTCATGCCAATTTAAAATTGAAGTTAGCGAATGAGTGAGATTATTTCTTGCAATACCTGAATGTGCATCGATTGTCTCCAGTTGCAATCGTTTCATGACGTGTGAACTGAATCCAGTCTTCCACAAAGTCTGAAAAGATGCTGTCATAATCACAGAGTATAGGTCCCAACTCTGGCTTGCCCGCTTCTCGCAGAATGTCAAAATAGAGACATTTGTGGATATCAAAACCAAAGCATCCTTCTTCCTGAGGGATTTCTTCAAGCTGAAAATACTCGTTGATATAGTTTGTTTCATTCCCCTTGCGAGCCCATTCGATAAAAGCATTCCAGGAGTCATCTGACTGTCCCAGTTTCGTAATTTCTTCCTTGAAATACTCTTGAAGCATTAATCGATAAATAGAAAGCACGGTCTCCTTGAGCTCAGAGAAGGAAGCTCTGACTTCACACATCACATCATCCATTGCCATTACAAATAGCGAGTTGACTCCATGCCTTTTCGCGAGCAGGTCTGGTATCATCTGCTCATAGTTATTGTAGTGGATTTTAAACTGGCGTGTGAAGAGCTTATGCATGGATGTCCCCTTGTCCCCAAATTGCCTGTTTAATTCCTGCAGTGTCAACTGAGAAAAGTAATCGATTATCTGCTGCGTCTGCTCATCGGGAGCCATAGTTCAATCACGTTTTCCGTTCGTGTTATGCATTTGAGCCTCTGGATGACCTTGATATGCTTGTCTATGCGGTATATGGTAGTAACAATATGTGACTCCCTTCTGTGACCCTCAAAAGTGGCTCCGCTATATATACTAAATCTGAGTACTACTTTTTGTGAAATATCATGGCTCTAACAACTAACTCACGAAGAACATTCAAGCTGAAGAACAATCAGGCAAAGGTTTCGACCTTCGCTCTCACTCATGCTATGCTCTATCGGAGATAATCCGATGGTGCTTACTGAGCATCTGATCTGTTGGATATTGGTTGATCCCGATGTGACCATGGACTGGTCACATGGTGGTCACAAAACTGGTCAGTTAGTCTCAGAAACGGCATATCATGTGACCAGCCTATAAAATGTTGTGAATAATTATGGCTCTATCAAAGAAAGATAAACGGTCTGTGTTGAAGAATAAACGCGAGATTCAAACCAGCGCCATTACTCATGCTTACACCTATCGGAGGTAGTAGCTTGAAAGGGAAGAACCGTTCAAAGAACACCTCAACCCGAGCAATAGCTGAGGTCTACTTCAGGAGGTAGAACTCATGGCAGTTCAGTTACAACCTCATAATTTTGGTTTGAAATATAAACAAAATGGTGATTTTAAGTACGGAATACAAAATATTGCTTTAAGAAAAATGCTTATATCCAAACCATTCAAAAAATTTGGTTGGGCTCACAAACTATATAACGTTTGGAGTTGGTCTAGTCGTGTCAGAATAGAGCTGTGCGACTTTCACATTAGAGTTAACCTAGACAAATCTCCTATCTCCGAATCTCCAAAGGTGGAGATTCAGCGGCGGTCCTCGTTTGTGTGATCCGGGGGCCGCTGTTTTCCATAGGAAGTTGATTGACATGAAACGTGAATCGGAACCCCTGAACAAGGTTGGTAGACAAACAAGCCTAGAGAGGGCATCAACTTCGAGTAACTACATAGATCACAATCAAAAAACCCGGTGTTGAAACATCATGAGTAGGGTGAAATCCTTCCTGGGTTTACCGGACGCCACGGACAAGGTCATAAGACTGGCAAAAATCATGGGAATCTTGGGGCCACTTGCTAATGTGATCTTCACGTTGAGTACCACCTTCTTTGTGATTTTTGTGGCAGAAGCACTTGGTGGAGGTCCTGGAATGTTTCTCCAGGGCATGGGACTTGTGGGAACCCTCGTTGTTGTACAGATGGTAGTCCAAATAGCCCTTGATTATCCAACAGGTGCGGTAGGTGACTGGATTGGTCAGCGCTACATCATCGCTGGTGCGCAGATTTGCTATGGAGTTGCTTTCATTCTGATCTCCTTTGTTACAGTTGATACCCCCTATGCCTATCTGGTAGGCGTGTATGCGCTGATGGGCTTTGCTCAGTCACAGTCAAGCGGCGCATGGGGAGCATGGTTTGATAATAACTATCGAGTGGCAATGCCAGGTGACTCTGATCGGAAACAATACGGTGTCTTCTGGGGTAGAATGGGCATGGTCATGCAGATTGTGTCAACAGCCTCACTGATTCCTGGGAGTATTTTAGCTGTGGTGTTTTCCAGAGCCTGGGTCTTCCAGCTTCAAGGTGTTCTTGCTTTTGTGTTTGCCATGCTGGTCTTCAGACTTGTTCGAGACTTTCCAGAGGTCGAAGAACAGAGAGCGCAACAAAACGGTGACCGTCCTGATATGGGTGAATACTTCTCTATCCTCAAGGGCGGAGTTTCCTACCTATTTAGACACGCCTTCGTCCGATACATCGCAATTGGAACAATGTTAGCAGTGAGTTCCATTATGGTCTGGGGTAACCTCATTCTGTTTCCGATGTACTATCTTTATTTGATCACAGATGTTGGAGTTGCCAGTTTCAGAACCCTCCTCTTCATTCCTGGTATCTTTTCCCAAGAGCGTTCAGGTGTATGGTCAAGAAGGTTTGAACCAAAGAAGTGGATCCCAAGATTTCGCTTCATGCAGACATGTGGTTTCATCTTCTTTTGGGTATTTGCGGCTATTATGACATTCTTTCCACCAGCAGCGGACAGCACAAATATCCTCACACTCTACTGGCCTTTCACTAGTATTGAGCTCTTGACAATCCCCGTTGAGAATATAGTACCAATCGCACTCATATTCACAACCTTTGTTTCAACAAGTTTCTTCGGAGGATTTGCTGAGATTCTGACTCAGAGGGTTCTAATTGATGTGATCCCGAACAGAATTAGGAACTCGATGTACTCACTCTTCCCGACTCTGGCGACACTCTTTGCGATTCCCCAAATAGCTCTGTTTGGTTGGTTGATAACAATCATTGGATTCCCGCTGACCCTCACGTCGTGCGGTATTATCTCATTAATGGGTGTTGTGTTCATCATACATGGGTTTAGACATGAGGCTCCAGAGCCTGATGGAGAGGCTTGGGCAAATGGCGATGTAGTCATTTCTCCAGAGATATCTGAGTCTGGTGAACTGGAAGAAATCGCTGAGGAAATTCAACTCGAGGATTTATCCTGATACGAAACTGCCAATCTAGCAGTTTCCTCTCCATTTTATCAGCCAGCATAAAGTTAATACTCCCTCTCGTTGATTGAACGACGGTGCTTACAATTGTCAGAGAGACCTCAGTTTTTGACCGTTTCTTATTCAGGTTCAGGTCTTACCACCATGAGCCATGAACGTAAGATGATCCGCGAGAAAGATGTGAAGTTCGATGGAGAAGATGGTTCACTCGAAGTGACTGATGTTCGAATTGTTTGGTACAAAAAACCATCCAGATGGGGTGATGTTAAGAAGTTCGGTGCACTTGCTGGTGCCGTCGCTGGAGCTGCACTTCTCGAGGGTGCAGGACGACAGATGGGTGGCATTGGTCGTAGTGTCACACGTTCGTTGGCGCGAGGAATCACCATTGCTGCTGTCGGAACAGCCATTTCATCATGGTCCGCTGATTCCTATTATAATAAGGATCAGAATGGCAACACAGAGAGCATGGCTCTACCAGTAATTGCCATCAGTCAAGCAACTCAGAGTGGAAACAAACTGATAGTTGAATTGAAGTCTGGTGGCGCGATGGAATTTCATTTCAAGCAAAAGAAAGTCATACCCTCTGTGATTGCCAATGTGTCTTCTGCGCAACAACAAGGCAAGTGTCCCTATTGTGGAACCAATGCTGGCAATGTTCCTACCTGCCCGAACTGTGGTGGGGTCATTGAAGGCGGCGGAGGCGGAGCTCCTGCACATGGTGCTGGTGATGTTAGTGTGACGGTAGCTACAGGACCTTCGAGTGATCAGGCTGGCTTCTGTATGAATTGTGGAACTCCTTATCCACAAGGTGCTAGATTCTGTAATAACTGCGGACATAAAGTTACATAATTCGCAATCTGATGGGCTTGTCTTTTCGAGCCCATCACTAACTCTTTCTCATCAATCAACGGAACAAATCATCATCCTTTGACCTACTGATATCTATCGCCTGCTCAATTCCTTCTGAATACTCATAACCTCTAATTATCACAACTGGGGTCCTTTCCCCAGCCTGACCCATCAGTGGCTCTGCAAAAGATGCGAGTTCATCTATCTGACACACGGATGATCGCTTCAAGATTCTTCCATGCAAATCATGCTTTCCCTTGTTATGTTTGAAAGCATTGATCCCTGCGCAACCTATTGCCACATTGACTGAACCTTTTCTCAAGGGTCGACCTTGTGTATCTGAAATAACAACGGCCAGCTTGAGGCCAGTTTCTCTCACCAGACAATCAAGAATCATCTCGGCTGAATGATCTGGGTTCCTTGGTAGGAGAACAAACTCCCCATCTGGTGCATTGGACTTGTCAACTCCGCTGAAGTTGCAGACATTGCCTGAATGAGTTTCAGTGATTAGTATACCCTCACTCAAGATGACCTCTCTTGCTTCCCTGAGTGCTAGTTCTACGTGAATTGGGTCGAAATTATTCCTCTCAGCAATCTCCTTGGCTCTTTCAGATACATGTACCTCTGAGGCTCGTACAAGTCTACCCTCTGATTTTGAAACAATCTTGGAGGTTACTACCAACACATCACCATCCACTAGCCCAGTGTCAGATCTTCCGATTGATTGCAGAATCATCTTGCAGATCTTATCGCCTTCTCTGATCAATGGAAAAGAAGTCAATGCAATTGCTTTTACCTTATTGGAGGTCATTGTCAATTTATTGTCTTTCTAGCGGAAAAGGTTGTTCATCATCAGAAAGATTTAGAACACATGTTCCAGTGACAAAATCAGTGAGCATTTCACGATAAAGATAGGACTTCAAATGTCCATCATGGCGTATAAAATCACAGAAAGAGGCGTTTTGAAGGGATTAGTGACAGAAATCATTAATATAGTGACAGAAATCATTACGATAAGACAAATCTGACTATTCAATGCAGAATGCCGTTTCGAGTGTTCTAGCCAACTAACACAAGATGAATGACAATTTCCACACTTGGAGAGTAATATATTGAGTCCATCCAAAAAATCCAAACCAAACAAGAAGGCCAAATCCAAATCACCCAGTTCTCCGTCTCCCCCACCTACCATATTGGAGTCTGGAGACATCAAACAGGGCACGATTGCTAAGTTCATGAGGAAGCGAACTCAGCTCGTTGGATTTGAAACCGGACTCAATAAACACACTCAATATGCAATCGAGTTTCTGGACAACGCAATCGATGCTCTTGAAAGCTGGTGGTGGAAAGCTAAGCGTCACCCACGACTCCAGGAGCAACTAGATCCGAAGGTTGTAGAAGAAGTACGTGTCAAACTTGAGGAGGGCCAGGTTGATACGATTGCCTTCAGCAAGCAGCTTGAGCGTGATGTCAGAGCTGGAAAGGAGGTAGAGATACCACCAAGACGCAAGGAAACGATTGATGAGCGAATTACTGAGTTTAGGAAGTTCCTGATGCCGCTTCGACCATTACTGACGAAGAGAGAGCCAATTGCTGTTATTGAGCTAAAAGAAATCCAGATGCCTGATCTAATACCCATAGATGATGAGGAAGGATTCAAGGTATACGAGTTTACGTGCTTCGATTCTGGAGTAGGAATGGTCCCTGATGATCTTGAAAAATTCGGTATCTATCTTGCATCCAGCAAATCAGAGAAGTTGAGACAGACCCGAGGGAGCCAAGGGTTTGGTGCTCCATCAGCCTTTAGCGATGCTCAAAATACCACTGGAAAACCCATTTTCACGGTTTCGAAGCGATATAACTCGGCTGTCGCAACTGTTACAAACTTCTATACTACTACTGCAAACACAAAGGACCATGTAGGTGGACCTATCGACATGGACCTCCCATTTCATCATGGAACATACATCAAACTGCATTATTTGAACATTCAATACAGACGAGGGTATGCTGATATCTACTGTGAGATGGCATCACTTCTCAACTCCCATGCGACAATCATCTTTATTGATCCTTATGGCCAAGTTACCATATATCCACGAAGAGTGAATGTTTTCCCTGAAGAGCCAAAATACGCTCAACCGCACCCAGCAAGCATCAGAATCGGTGAATTCCAAGACTTGTTGCGTGAAACCAGGGAAACTGACCTTCGAGGTTTTCTAACCAAGGCATTTTGTCGACTCAGTATGAACAAGGCAAAGACAATTGTTTCCAATGCAAGCAAGGATCTCCGACGTAGACATCTTGATGATCTGAAAATGACCACACCCACCGATTCTCTTTCTAAGACTGAAGTAGAATTACTCTATCGCGCCTTTTCAAGTGAGGATTATATTGCACCTCCAACAGACACAGTTGTCCCAGTTGGTGAAGAGATCTTTGAACAGACAATCCAGATGGCATACAAACCTGATTTCGTCACTGCTGTCACAAGAAAACCCACCTCAGGTAAGGGTCTCTCATTTGCAGTGGAAGTTTGCATTGCCTACGGTGGAGAGATCAAACCAGCCACATCTGCTCCAATGGTCCTATGGAGATTTGTCAATCGGGTTCCAAAACTTCGCGACAATAGTGACTGCGCAACTTGGAAGGCAACTGCGTCTGTCAACTGGAAGAACTACAAGGTGACCACCTTTGATAATGGAATCCCACGAGGCCCGCTGATGGTGTTCATACATGTTGCTGGTGCTTATGTACATGTCATGTTCAAGGGTCAGAGCAAACAAGCTCTCGCAGAGGATGAGGTACTGCTTCGAGAAATCAAGCTGGCACTTGAGGATGCTGGGAGACGATTTAGACGGTTTATAACACGGCGTGAAACTGCTCGAAGGAAAGCTAAGCGAGCTGGTATCTTAGCAATGTATGCAGACCAATTTGCACAGAGTCTTGTGACCATAGCAAATGATGGTCGGAGGAAACCTCTCTTTGATGCAGAAACAATAGCTAGCAGATTGAGGGATTCAATAACTGGTTTTGAAACTGTAGAAGATCAAGAGGAAACTGAAACTGATGTCGTCGGATCTGATCTTGTGGCTGACATGCCTCTTGACGATGGAGTCGTTGAGGGAGGTGATCTTGAATGAGTCAAAAGAAGAAAAAGCCTGAGACTATTCAAGCGACTCTGGGTGATGTGGTAGACGAATCAAAACCAAAGAAGACTGCGAAGAAGAAACCTGCGGCTAAGCCAAAGAAAACGTCCTCAAAGAAGAAGACTCCCACGAAAAAGAAAGCTGTACCAAAGAAAAAGGCTGCTGCGAAAAAGAAAGCTGCACCAAAGAAGAAAGC
>JBHLOX010000050.1:0-2556 GCA_048940045.1 Promethearchaeota archaeon | reverse complement strand
AAAGAAAAAGGCTGCTGCGAAAAAGAAAGCTGCACCAAAGAAGAAAGCCCCCGAGAAGAAGAAGGCAATACCCAAGAAGGAGGTTGCCGTTGAGCCAGAGAGTGCTTTTAGCTTGAAGGAACTACCTGGAGTTGGACCAAAACTAGAAGAGAGACTCAGAAAGGCGAAATATGAAACAGTGGAGAAGATTTCTCGGGCAAGGTCAACATCGATTGCCAAGAAGGTTGATGGACTTAGCAAAGCGGGTGCGAAGAAGCTTGTTGATGCTGCAAAAGACCTAGTCAAGAAAAGCCAGGTCACTGTAGAACCTGAAAAACCCGTAGAAGGCGGAGTAGCTGTTGAAGTTGGTCCTCCAAGACTTTCTCTGACTGATGTACCAGGTCTAGGTTCGAAGCTCGCAATATCCATGGAACGTGCTGGATATGACTCGGTGGCTAGGGTTGCACGAGCCTCACCTACCAATGTTGCAAAGAAAGTTGATGGTCTTAGTTTTGCAAAAGCTACCGCGATTGTGAGTGCCGCTAAAGAACTGATTCACAGTCAAGAAATGGAGAGATTAACGGGAGAACCAACAATCGTAGTAGCTGCAAAACCCGCTAAGGAAGAGAAAGCACCACCAGCGATGGAAGAACCAGCAAAAGAAACCCCGAAGAAGCCTCCTAAGAAAGAAGTGGCCAAGAAGGCTGTTCTGAAGACGAAAAAACCCTCCAAGAAAAAACGTGCTAAGAAATCAAAAGCACCACCAAAGCGTAAGAAACCCAAAGCAATTAGAACGGATTCCGGACTACCTGTTCCTAAAGCCGTAGAGGAACTAGCAACTGAATTGAAGGCGAACTGGGCAGCGGCAGAGAAGAGGGCTAAAGAGCCAATGAAACCTGGCGAGCCAGCTGAGCCTCTTATTGAAACTGTTGAGGTCATGGCTCTTACAGCTGATGACACAACTGAGAGGATAGTGGATACCGCCCTTGACATTCTCAATGAAACAATGATGAGTGGACGACCTGCATTTGACATCCCTAGCAGATCAGGTGATAACATCGTATGGGATGAGGTTCGTGACCTCTTGCTACTGGGAATGCGTACTATCTCTCGTCCATATCACTCCCTAGCATCTGTGGTTGATGCAACAAGAACCGCTCGTGTTATGGAAATAGTATTTAATCTTCTCAAATCCAATCTACATGCCACGAAAAGAGAAGTCTTCTACAGTGATGTTAACCTTTTCCGAGAACAAAAATACAGTGATAAAATCGTTGAGGACGTTGCATCAATGATTCAGACCACTCGAGATAGCATCCATGTTGTTGCATCTGCTCGTGGTTCTGCCATGGGTCGAGTGACCATCAGGGATGGTGGTGACCTCATTGATCTCACAAAGATGGGCACAGGTGGTTGGGCTGTTACGCCTTTCTTGGATCAACTTGAGATTGTAGAGAGCGATGCTGAATTCATCATATTGTCTGAGAAAGATGCCGCAGTGATGCGACTAGCAGAAGCCAAGTATTGGAACCGACAACCATGCATTGTACTTACAGGAAAAGGCTCTGGTGACATCGCCACAAGAGCGTTCCTCAAGATGCTTGTCAAGGAACTCGAGATCCCTGCCTTTGCACTTGTGGACTCTGATCCGTACGGACACTATATCTACTCGGTATTCCTCAGGGGTAGTAAGAGGCTGAGTTATGAGTCTCCATTCATTGCTACCCCTGAGTTGAAACTCCTAGGTGTATTGAGTCGTGATCTTGATGAATATAAGATTCCAAAAGCAGTTCGGATTCCCATGCAACCTACTGATATCAAGCGAGTCAAGGATATGTTGAAAGAACCCTTTGTCAAGCGAAATAAACCATGGGTAGAAGATCTTGAGTTAATGCTCAGACTCAAGGAGAAGGCTGAGATTCAGGCCTTCGCCAGCCACAGCTTTGAGTATCTCACTGATGATTACCTCCCAAAAAAGCTTGAAACTGGTGACTGGATTTAGTCACTCAAAGGTATTGTACCACAAGTGAGGTCTTATTACCCTACGTAACTGAGAAAATAACTATAGAGAATTTCTTGTGGGATACAAATGATACTATCAAAAGTGGGAACCGAAGTTATTGATAGCCACGCTCATTTCTTTACGTATGACACGATTAAACGGTGGTTGGATAGCGGCGCCTCTCTTGAAAGAATGCAAAACAGAGTATCGTTTCAAACAGATATGGCACAGCTCACGATTCCTGATGAGAAATGGGATGCTGGCCAGATGTGGGCGGATGAACTTGACAAATATGGTATCACCGCCATTGGAATGATGATTGGGCCTGAAGTCTGGGACGAGTTCAATGAAACAAGAAAGAGATTCCCAGGTCGATTCCTAGGCTATGCTAATATTGATCCCGCTTTGGAAAACGCAGTAGATTTGGTAAAACGGGCAGGAAGAGATGATTTTCAAGGAATCAAACTGTATCCCAGCTCTTGGGACTTTCATGCTTATGATGAACGTGTGTACCCAATTTATGAAGAGGCAAAGAGGCAGAACCTGTTGGTTATTCTCCACTTTGGTATCACAAT
>JBHLOX010000049.1:0-16999 GCA_048940045.1 Promethearchaeota archaeon | reverse complement strand
TCAGTAGGATATGCCTTCCCCTATATGCTTAGCGAGTGAAACAAAAGTAAGAAATCATAGTTTTCATGCATATAGCAAGTGATTTTTCATGAATGACAAGAAGATCTCTGCAACCCGACCTGTCACTGAGGACAGGGAACAATACCACCTTGAGGTTAAGATGGGTGATGTGGCTAAGTCAGTGTTGATTCCCGGAGACCCTCAGAGGGTTGAACGGATCAGTGCCCTCTGGGACGAGGCGAAAGAGGTTGCTAGGCATAGGCAGTTTGTCACTCACACAGGGAAATACAAAGGTGCAGACATATCAGCCTGTTCAACAGGGATAGGTGGTCCTGGAACAGCAATTGTCATCGAAGAACTTGCAAATGTGGGAGCAGAAACATTTCTCCGTGTTGGATCGTGTGCCACTCTGAAGGAAGAGATTGAGCTCGGTGACATTATTGTCTCAACTGCAGCAGTTCGTCTAGAGGGAACCAGCAGGCAGTATGTCAGACCTGAGTACCCAGCATCAGCCTCATATGAGGTAGTCCTCGCCTTTGTTGAGGCAGCTGAAACCCTTGGAGTCACATATCATCTTGGGATTTCTGCATCAACCGACTCCTTCTATCTAGGACAGTCTCGACCTGGATTTGGAGGATACACACAGAACATGAGTGAAACCCTGATTCAAGACCTTACCAAAGCAAACGTGGCAAATTTCGAGATGGAGGCTGCAACCCTCTTTACACTTGGGAATATCTACGGGTTCAGGACGGGCGCAGCATGTGCAGTCTATGCTAATAGGGTACGTGACGAGTTTGCAGTAAAGGGAGAGAATAATGTCATCCGATGTGGAAATGAGGCCGTGAAGATTCTAGCTGAAATGGATGAGGAGAAGTCAGGTAAGAGATATTGGAGTCGTCAAAACTAATCCTTACCAACGTAGTAATACTCACCAGACGCTTTCTGTTGTGTGTCCAACTGAGACCCATCCTTGTTGACCCTTGGTCGACCGGTTTGAGGGTCTCGTCTAAATGTCACACCCATCTCTTTCAGGAACATGTTCATACCATTGCGTAGCGTCCTGACGGAGGATGCAACACCAGATTTACCGGGAATCCCTCCAAACACTACAAGACTATCGCTGAGATAGTCGGCCATCAGAATGGAGTGCTCGACTATGAAGGCAGTCTTCATCTTGTTTCTAATCAATCGACGGATTGCACGAGAACTAGCAAGCCTTTGTTCAATGTCGAGGAATGCGGAAGGCTCATCAAAGAGATAGATGTCAGCTTCTCGGGCGAGACATGCTGCAATTGCCGCCCTTTGTAACTCTCCTCCACTTAGGTCGGGCACCATATGCTCCAACAAATGCTCAAGTTCAAGTTTCTTGATTACAGAGGTCTTAAAGTCAGCAGAATCAATAGTATTGCCACCAGCTTCTCGGAGATACATCCTAAGACTTCCATCGAAGTCTGATGGAATGTACTGTGGTTTGTAGCTAATCTTAAGGTCAAGACCAGTGACTGTCTTAGTTGGAGCTTCACCTTCATCAGGTTCTAAATCTCCAGCAAGCATTCTGACGAAAGTGGTCTTTCCAATCCCATTCGCACCAAGAATACCAACAATCTGACCTTTAGAAACCCGACCACCTTTCACCTTGAGGGAGAAGTCCTCGAAGCTCTTTTTCATGTCACCGTACTCGACCATAGCCTCTCGCGACAGATATTCCTCGTCATCTGCGCTCATACCCTTGAATGAAATAGCTGTTTCACGGAACCGCATATTCTCATCAGGGATGAACCCATCTAGGAATATATTCACACCAACTCGAGTTCCGTGTGGATGTGAAACGATACCATAGACTCCCGGATCCCCATAGAACATACACACCAGGTCCGAAACATAGTCGAGGATTGAGAGGTCATGCTCTACCACGACTACGGTTTTCCCGATAGCAGAGAGATTTCGAATAGCTCGGGCCATCCGGAGACGTTCTCGAACATCCAGGTACGCAGTCGGCTCGTCAAAGAAGTAGATGTCACCCTCTCGGACGATTGTAGCAGTGACTGCGACTCTCTGGAGCTCCCCACCACTCAGGAACTTGATTGGTCGGTCCCAGATCTCATTGAGGCTCATGTCATCCTTTAGCTCCTTCAGACGTCCAGACGAGTCTGAAGCCTCTAGAAGGTCACTGATCGGTTGGTCTGCTAGGTCCTTGACCTTAGGCAGGTCCGTGATGTTCTGAGGTTTAAGAATAGGTACCAACGAGCCAGCCTGTATCTTTTCAAAGAAAGGTTGGAGCTCAGAACCTCGATATTCGGGGATAATCTCATCCCAGCCGGGAGGGTCATCATATCGACCCAAGTTGGGGGTCATTTCACCCGCAAGAATCTGAATTGCTGTTGTCTTTCCAACTCCATTTGGTCCAATGAGTCCTAATACCTGACCATCTTTGGGTATTGGAAGTCTGAACAGCTTGAATCCGTTGACACTATACCTATGACTGGTATCGCTCTCAAGTTCTTCTGGGAGGTTTACGATGCGAATCACGTTGTAGGGGCACTTCTTGACACAAATTGCCTCACCTGAGCATAGAGATTCCACTATAACAGGTGGTTTATCAAGGCCATCTGGAAATATGACGGTTTCATCACCTGTTCTGACCCGTGGGCAGAACCTCTGACACTCATGAGAGCAGTCCTTTGGTCTACATCGATACTTGTCAAGTACTGCGATACGCATAGGATGTGTCAACACCTATTGGGGAGCTGCTGTGGGATGTTTTTGCTGAGTATTTAGCACTTTGGCTGGGTGCTAATGACTCGATAACAATCCTTTTCTGCAATGCGGAGAAGTCATTGCTGGAACGAATTGCAATGAAGATATTGGACAAACTAATCGATGTGTTTGGTAAGAGACGGGCACTACTTCTAGGTGCTACCACTCAGCCCATCGACTTGATGGCTTACGTTAATGCAGTTCGTGCTAGTGCTTATTATCGAATAACTGGAAAGAAGCTTCCACTTCAGAAGCTGCCATCTGGTGAAGATATCAGCGATGCTACAAAGAACCTCTCACCCTCACGTCGACTTGCGAGAAGAGACTTGTGATTTTTATCTGATTTGGCATCATCTTTATAGCCTCACACGAAAAGTCATCCAGGGGATAGAAGATATCCAGCAAGACTCTCAGAGTAGTCATAGGTCTTTTTCTTCTCTGTGGAGTTTGCATGCCCTTTGTTTTTTTAAAATACCCTGATGATGACACTTTGGGAAAGTTGACAATAATCTATGAAATCTACGAAGAGAGCGGTGTTAATGGATCAGACTGGAGTATAAATGAAGACGCTCTAACTTACTATACAACTGCTAACAATATGAGAATAGTTCTGAGTTCCCAGTATTATTTGGGATATCCGCTAGCTGCCGATGTAGAATCGTGGGATTATGGTGACTCAGTGACTCTTGGTATGCATTCAGCATTTATAGTGGGCACATCCGAGGCCTATAGTTATGATTGTTGGGACTGTGAGATAAATAATCAGACATTTTTGCGCTATGATATGGATTCAGGTATTCTTGTCCAGTACGAGCGGTATTTACTAGAGGAATTGAAGGTGGTAACTTTGATGGATGTGGATCTTGAACTACCAGCCCCATATGTCAAAGATGCAGGAGTCCTCCTAGCAGGGATTTTTGTGGAGTTGGCTGTAATAATATGGCAGTTCGGTCAGCGGCTGGAAAAACCTGGATGATAGCACCTTTGGAAAGCATATTTAGCCTTGAGTCAGAATATTCTATCTTGTCGGGATGATGAAGTAGGAATGGTGAACGACCTCATCAGCGTGATGAACCACTAAACCGCAATCTGACCGATGCGCTAGGAGCACATAACACCTTGACCCCATTTGTCTGCAACCATGACGGCTCATGTGAAGCGGTTCGTTTGTGTTGTACTGAAACTGAGATGACCTTGACACGAGAAGATGTCGAGAGAATCGAAGCTTTGGGTTATGACAGAAAGGACTTCTTGGTTCGGGTGATGGCTGGTTTTTGTGAACTCAGAAATGTTGATGGGAACTGCTTCTTTTACGACCCAGATACTAGGTTATGCCGTGTTTATGAGAATAGACCAGAGGGGTGTAGATACTATCCAATCATCTATGATGCACGAAAGAGGAAATGCATCATCGACAAAGACTGTCCATCGCGAAAAACTATGACTCGTGAAGATATACGAAAGGTATGTCACAGGGTTCGACAACTTGTAGAAACTCTACGACAGGAGGCGGCACATGGTGAGAGCCCGTGCTGATTTACATACTCATTCTTCATCTTCTGATGGAAGTGATTCACCCACTGAGCTTGCGAGAAAAGCAGATGCGTTGAAGCTGGGAGGAGTTGCACTCACCGATCATGACTCACTTGATGGAATTGATGAGTTCATGAGTGCCCAGATATCTATTGAACTGAAGCGAGTTCCAGGACTTGAGATAAGCGCAGAGTATGATAAGGCAGAGGTTCACATGTTAGGGTATTTCGTACCCCTTGACTTCAAACCTCTAAACGACAGACTGGAATATCTGAAAAAAGCAAGGCATGAGCGCCTTCCAAAAATTATCCGAAAACTGAATGAATTGGGTATAGATATCACGATTGATGAACTCTATGAGGTCCTCGATGGAGTGGCAAGTCCTGGGCGGCCTCATGTGGCACAGGCGTTGATCAAAAAGGGCTATGTGAAGACGACACAAGAGGCATTCCTGAAGTATTTAGCCGCGGACAAGCCAGCATATGTGAAGAAGGAACGAATGGATGCCTTTGAGGCTATCAAGCTCCTCAGGTCAGCAGGAGCTGTTCCTGTTTTGGCGCACCCCCTCACTGTTAATGTTCCAGACCTTCGTTCTTTCATCATGACCTTGATAGACACAGGTCTTATTGGCGTTGAGGTGGATTATGATTATAGCTTCATGGGGATGCATCGACCCGCAGACGAGGTGAGGAATATCATCCAAGGTCTGGATGTACTACACACAGGGGGAAGTGACTATCATGGTACAATTCATTACACTAATCTCGGAGGCATCACTGTTCCCATAGAGGTCATTCATGATTTAGAGAAGATTCGCGATAAGTTGTAGGAGGTCTTGATGTGAAAGTCATTGACGCACATACCCACACATGGACTAGAGATATAATCAGTAAGAGAGACTTAGAATCACGTCGTATTGTTGCAGAACAACTGGGAAGAGACCCAGTATTTGACTCCACAATCGAGGACCTACGTAATGCGATGAATGCAAGTGGTGTGGAGCGTGCAGTCATACTTCCTATTGATAGTGCCTTTCACCAAAAGATGCCTCTTTCACTGACTGAGAAGACCGATTGGCATGCAAATGAAGTAAGGGGCAGCTCAGACATTGTCAGTTTCGTTGGAATTGATCCAAGAAGGGGAGAAGAAGGGCTCAAGGAGCTTGACCGTGCTGTGAGAACGAAGGGGTGCAGAGGCTGGAAGATGTACCCACCTAATGGATTCTATCCCGATGAGAAAGAGTTTGACGCATATTACAGGCTCAGTGTGGACCTGGACATTCCTATTGTCATTCATCAGGGATTCACTCCGAGACACAAGCATGTAAAATACGCAAGACCAGTGTATGTTGATAGGATAGCTGCAGATTTTCCAGACTTGAAGATAATATTGGCGCATGTTGGTTTTCCGTGGCAAGATGATGCCTTGATGATTGCTGCCAAAAACCCGAATGTTTCTGTTGATGTTTCTGGGTGGCAAGCACTTGCGGCCGTTGTGCCCATGAAGGTCTATCAGATGATTGGAGATGCCAAAGCAATGAGAGTTTTCCCAAATCGAGTTCTCTTTGGGAGTGACTTTCCGCTATTTGAGTACACAATGCCGCTCAAGAACTGGGTAAAGTTCTTCACGAAAATGCAGCTCCCAACTCATCTTTTAGATCAGGGTTACAAGCAGGTTAGAGAGGATGAGATTGAGAAGGTCATGTGGAAAAATGCAGCGCGCCTTATCTTTGGTGAAAACAAATGAAGACGTTCATAGTCGATGCTATGTTGGGCAAACTTGCCACTTGGCTTCGACTCACAGGACGAGATGCATTCTATTCTACTAAAGCCCATGATGATGAGCTTTTGCGAATTGCCCTTGATCAGAACAGAGTCCTGTTGACATCTGATTCGATACTGGCTAGACGAGCAAAAGAAGCAGGGGTTGAGGTGATGCTTGTACGAGGGTCTGTCGATGAGGAAGTTGCAGGTGTGTTCCTCAAGTTTGGAATCAGTCCAGTGGCTGACCCCTCCATATCACGCTGTACAAAGTGTAACGGAAGTCTTACCCATATCAGAGAAGATCAAAAATCGCGAATACAAGGACTTGTTCCAGACCAGACCTACAGATACTATACAGAGTTTTGGTTTTGTGAGTATTGCAAGAGTGTCTTCTTTCAGGGAGGTCAGTGGACAAACATTGAGGCTTACATGGAAAGGATTGCCCAACTAATGAAAGAACTAGAGTCTTAGTCTATTCTTCTCGGACTGATATATTATACTTGAAGGGGATGCAGTCCTTGATTGTTCTAGTGAGATGACAATACTGTTGCATTAGTTCTACACAACGCTGACCAGTTTCAAGCTCATCCTCACCAACAACAACCACACCAGACACTCCAAATCCAGTGACTTTGTAGCCCTCACCATCAAAGATTGCAGTTGCTTTTCCACTCAGCTTGAAGGAAACGAGGTCCATCTCAAACCGACGCTGAAAATCAAGGAAGGTGTTATTCAAGCAACCAAGTATAGATGACACAAATAATTCATCAGGACAGATCCCCTCGCCGCGACCAGCATATGTCTTGGGAGTGTCGTATACAATCTGGCGGTCGTCATTGGTTGTGATCGTTCCACCAGTCTTTCCATCCCACACACTTTCTGCGTGGTACTCCACCTTTTCAGGATACTTTGACTTGACTCTCATGTCAGTCCGCCTACCACCTGGCTCCAGTGAAAAGAGGTTAAGCATTGTGGTTTGACACTCAGGAAGTGATTTAAACGGACTAAGAGATGGTCCTTGGGGATGTGGCTGATGACTCGAAAGATGAAAGCTGCAATGTATTATGACGTTGGTGATGTCCGATATGAAGAAACCGATGTTCCTGAGATTGGTCCAGGCGAACTGCTAGTCAAGATTGGCAAAGCACTAACCTGTGGGACAGACGTCAAGACATACAAGAGAGGCCACCCCATCCTGATCAAACACACTCCAGCGCTCTTTGGTCATGAGTATGCAGGGACTATTGAAGAGGTTGGTGCGGGTGTGAAAGATGTTGAGGTCGGGATGAGAGTGGTTGCAACCAACTCAGCCCCATGTGGTGACTGCTTCTTCTGTAAGAAAGACATGCCAAACCTATGTGCGAAACTCAAGGATAGCCTTGTAAATGGAGCATTTGCGGAGTACATTCGTGTACCTGAGGCTGTTGTTAGATGGAATACTCACCAGATTCCAGATTCGCTTTCATTCAGAGATGCTGCTCTCACTGAGCCTTTGGCGTGCGTTGTCCATGGAATTGAAGAATCCAACATCAAAATGGGAGATACTGCTGTTGTCATTGGTGCAGGTCCAATCGGACAGATGTTGATCATGCTTGCAAAGAAGACCGGTGCATCCACAGTGATTGCATTAGACCTTGCTAAGCTTCGAAGAGATATTGCAAAGAAGGCAGGAGCAGACATAGTATTCGACCCCTCCAAAGAAGACCCAATCGAGAGAGTGAGAGATGAAACATCAGGATATGGTGCTGATGTTGTCATTGAAGCCGTGGGGATCCCTCAGACTTGGGAACAGGCAGTGGAGATGACTCGTGATGCCGGGACAACAGTCCTATTTGGTGGGGCTGCTTCAGGCACCAAATTCGAGGTTGACACAGTAAGATTCCATTACGGGCAACTGACCATAAAGGGCGTTTTTCATCTCAAACCAAGACATGTAGAACAAGCACTGAAACTTCTCATCGCAGGGGATGTGAATCCGGACCTCCTGATTTCGCACGAGATGCCACTTGAGAAGATTAACGAGGCTCTTGAGAAGATGAGCAAGGGAGAAACAATGAAGGTTTCAATATCTCCCTAATCCAGAATTGGTGTTTTGATTGACTAATGAGAACAATGAATTTGGCAGGGGAAAGGAAGCTCTCTGGAGAACTATTGAACAGAAGAGTATGGGAAGACTTACTCAGAATGAACGAAAACTCATTGAAACGATACAGACACTTGATTCAAGGTACGCAAATCTATTGGTGGTTGTAGAAGGAAAACGGGATGTTACAGTCCTTCGAAACCTTGGTCTGAAAGCTCCCATTATCAAGACACAGACTAGGCTATCAAGACCTAGACTTGTTGAAAAGATAAAGACAGAAGTAGGAAAAGATGGGAAAGTTCTAATTCTCACTGATTTCGACAAAAAGGGGAAGGAGATTTACAGATTCATTGAGAAGGAGCTTGAGCTAAGTAGCATCAAGAACCTGAAGAGGGAGCGTCGGATGATTCGAAAATATATGGAACACTGGACGACCATAGAACAGCTTGTTTCTCTGTTCAAGAGAAGCGACTCGCCAGAGGCAAGCCTTTAACATTCTTGAGATTATACCGTGACCTGACTTCCGCAATTGGGACAGATGAACTTCCCACCAGGAATCTCTGAACCACAGACTCTGCAGATCTTTACCTTCCTCTCACGCATTCGGTCAATGACTTCGCCAGTCTGGGGCACCAGGATGAACTTGTCATCCACATAGCTGAGCCTGAATTCCCGTGGATCTCCAGCAAGGTCCAAGAGATCTGTAGGCATGGGGAGTCTGTGTTTGTCATCCAGTCGGACGATACGAGTCATGTCAAGCGTATCGAGATCGATACCAGTCTGATGAAATCCTGATACAACACCATCTCGGAGCTCCACTGTCACATCTGCCTTTGATGCTACTTGTTGACTGTGGGTGACAATAAAGAACGAGGTCCCGATGGTTTCGTTCAGCTCTTGAAACAGGTCAAGGATTCTCTCTCCAGTTTCAGGGTCCAGGTCTCCAGTAGGCTCATCACACAAAACCAATCCTTTTCCTTCTGTGTCGATGAGATTGACAAGAGCGCTGGCAATCGCCACTCGTGATTTCTCACCCCCACTGAGAGTCGTAGCTTTGTTACGTTTGCGTTCTTCAAGACCTACAAGTTTGATGAGTCTATCAACTCGGTCCTTCCGAACCAGGCGAGGTACACCTGCAATCCTTGCTGCAAGCTCTATGTTCTGCCATGCATTTAGATGAGGTAGTAGGTTGTTCAATTGAAAATGGAATCCAATGAAGTTTCGTCTTGCTTCTGTGAGGATTTTCTCGCTGAGTTTCGTGATGTCAGTCTTGAGATTAGCCCAATAGACTTTACCAACTGTGGCTTTGGTGATACCACCTATCACGTTAATCAGAGTTGTCTTTCCAGACCCGCTTGGACCTACAACAGCCATTATTTTGCCTTCAAGAATTTGGAGGGACACACCACTAAGGGCAACAACCTCCAATTCCTGAGCCTTGTATATCTTGTAGCAGTCATTGACGCTGACGACTACATCATCTGGCAAGTCACTGTAAAGGTCAAGCTTTTCTTCAGGTTCTATTGTTGTATTCATTTCTACTACCTCACATATTTCTCAATACATCTGCGGGATTTGTGTTACCAGCCCTTCTGGCCGGGAAGTAACAAGCAATTATCATCACAACGCATTCAAGAGCCACTGTAAACAACATGACATAGAATGGATATGTCAAGACTTTAGGAAGAATTGGCCATATCGAGGATATTCCTATAGTTAAGAGGGTCATTGTATATCCGAACAATACTCCAAGGCTAAGACTAACAAGTACTGCAGCTAGCACGCTCCCCGCGAACTCACCAAACACTAGAGAAACTACCTGTTTCTTGGTACTACCAATTGCACGAAATAGTGCATACTCAGGCTCACGTTCCATCACAGCAGAACCCAAGAATAGGGCGATTGCCACAATTGCCATGCTTGCACACATGATGAAACTGATCATGGTGAGACCCTCGATTCCAGCAAGGAATAGTCCTGTTGCAGTGTTGGAACCAAACTCAATGTTTTCTATGTTGTAGACATTGGAGTATGGTATTGCACTAACATCCTCAATGAGTTTAGATGCTTCAACAAGGGAAGTTGTATCAACAAAGAAGACCTCAGACGTGGTGTAGCCAGTGGCTGACGAGAGATAATCGATGTTGACCAAGGCAAACCCTCCTAGACCAGGTTGGAAATCGAAATAGGCCCCAAATGGAATACCTTGAAGGTCAAAGCTGGAGGCCATTCCAAAACCAGGAGCACTCTTCATTATACCAACGACCACAAATTCAGTGGTGTTGCTACCAAAACCACTGAACTGAATATCCAATGTTTCGCCAATTGTAACATTCCAGAGTTCCATATGGTATGCACTAATGATGATACCATTCTCTGTGGCACCTAGGGTTGCCAGCACCTCATCTGGAGTAGTGCCTATGAAGCTGGATTGTCTGAACGTGCTTAGCTCACTATAGACGTCCATATCTAGTCCTTCAAGAAAGAAGGCATCAGATCCAACATACGATGGCACTTCGATGACAGGGGTTGCTCCTTCTACTCCCTCATATCCCGCAACTGTTTCTGACCAGTTCAGTGCTTGTTCGGATAGTTCTATACGAACATCACAACCTAAGGCATATATCGCCTCATTCTCGAGTGTGTCCTCGAAACTAGCTGTCTGAATGAGCATCATTGTGGTTGTTGTGAGAGTCAATGTCAAAATGACCAAGAGAGGAATGAACTGACCTTTTCGTCTGCGGAGACTCTGTGTGAGATATGATTTCTTCTCGCCTAGCACCCGGTGCATGCTCTCTGATGCCTTGGCGGTGACTAGACGCATCGCTCTAGATCCGAGATATGATGCAATGAATAGTATTGAAGTTGCTAAGAGTATCTCAATGAATGCAGTCTGTCCAACAGGATTGAATAGAGTAGGGACAACGAGTAAGACCGCTAAAGCACCTCCAAGTCCGAGAATGTAGTACCACACATTGATTTCTTCAGGAATCTCGTAGGTGAACCGAATGGTTGGTTGACCAATTTCAGCCACATCGATTCTTCGCGCTACATGTAATAGGTAGGCTGCAGGGAGAAAGAATGCAATCGTGGTGGAAAGGACGAGGGCTTCGGGAGGAATTAGCAATTTTTTGACAAATTCGTTGTATATCACAGGATCGAATGCCAATAGACCGGTTGAAGAGCCCATCAGAGGAGCAGCTAGCATAGAAAATCCAATACCAGCTATTAACCCTAGAATGGACAGAAATACAGATTCCCAGATGATTGCAGTGAATATTTGGTTGAATGACGCACCTTTTGCCCGGAGTGCACTTATTTCACCCCTTCGTTGAGTCACGGAGGTTTCTGATGTGAAGATGGTGAGCATCAGACTCATTATCATGAGTGGAATTGCCAGGATGATTAAAACCTGACTTGCGACATACGTGGAGATGTGAGTCTGAAGACTATCGACATTATCCAGGCCATAGACAAAGAGAACTGAATCACTCTCCTTAATTTGTGCCCTAAGATTTAGGAGGTTCTGCGCTGCATCAGTCACTCCATCTTGGACAAGACCGTCAACTGAACAACGCACAAGCTCAACAGGTGAGAAGAAGCCTGAGTTGGTGATCATCTGTACGGACTCTGCCCCAAGATCATCATCGAGGATAAATATGGAATCAGTGATTCCTAGCACAATACTCACAGGTCCTATAATATAGTTGCCTCTTTTCTGGGATACAAATGATTGAAGAAGGATAGAGGGGCGGGTAAATTCATAGATTCCAACTATTGTTAGATTTCGTACAATCTGACGATTAAGGAGGAGTGGATCGAATGGCCTTCCTTCTAGAGGAGCATAGTATGTCCGAAGGACATCCATCCCAATCTCAGAGCCAATGCCAAATTCTATAGAAGTGTTCAGAGGTCCATTCATCACTTCTTCTGCATAGTCTATAAACTGCCTAGAAACCATAATCTGACCAGGTTGAAGTGTTGAATTTCCGGTGATTTTTATTTCATTGGACCATATGTCTAGAATATCGTTGTTTACTACGATGACCCGACAGTCTTTCATACCGTATTCATAGTTAGGAGCTTGGATATCATACTCATCCCACTCGGGTGTAATCCCGTCCATTCTCAATATACCAATGGTACTGGGTGTGATGTGCGCATATTCAGCATATGGACTAGACAATACGAGATTCTGTGCGTCAATCAGACGAGAAAAGTTCAGTGTCCCCGGGGCAGTCTGAATACTGAACTGATACGCATTCTCATCAAAATACTCCTCAACAGCTATTCGAGACCCTGTGTTGGTCCAAGCAAACACAGTAGTGGGGAGTGTCACACAAATTGCCAGAACCAAGACTATTCCAATATTGCGAGTCTTGTAGTTCTTGATTGAGGTGATAGCATAATCAACTGACCAAAGCGTGCTGCCTTTGAGGAGATTCTGTTCATTTTTCTTGGTCAATCAATCACCTCACATATTCCTAAGCACAACAGCGGGGTCTGTTCTTGCTGCCTCTCTAGCAGGCAGATATGCCCCAATAATCATAGCCAAAATTTCAATCAATAAGACAATAGTAAGGAAGTCAAACGGGAATGCAATGGTGGGTTGTAGGATTCTGGAGAAGGGACTCATGGTATTCAATAACAGGCCCATGATGTATGCAAAGACAGCACCAAGGATAAGACTCAATGCCAATGATGCTAAAACCACACCAGCAAATTCTGAGAAGACCATGCTAACAACCTGTCGCTGGGATCCGCCTATCGCACGCATGATTGCATATTCTTTCCGACGTTCTCTCACAACAGAACCCAATGATATTGAGAGAGCGAATAGACTAAGAGTCAGGGACATAACGAATCCAATTGAAAAAAGCCCATCAATAGTGTTCAGAAACAATGCTGTCTGAAGGGAATGCTCTTTCAAATCGAATTCTTCAGGTGTGTTTGGATTGACTCCAGGTAGTGCTCTGAGTTGATCAAGTAGCAGCGTGTGATTGACATTGTCTTCTAGGTCGGCTAGGAACAATGTAGCAAGATGCTGTTCGATTTCACTCTCTATAAACTCCAGGTTGGCAAGGGCAAAACTGCCATACTCAGAACTGAAGCCAAAACCAGCCCCCAAGGGAGAGTATGGAGTATATTCGTTAGCAGCGTAACCAAACCCAGGTGCACTGTAAACCAGTCCTGTGATGATGAATTCGACTATCTGAGTACTCCCAGGTGCAGTCATCTCAAGATTGAGTGTAGAACCAAGAGTTTTGTTCCATCTGGCTGCATGAGCTGCACTCAGGACTATGCCATTAGGTACAGATTCCAAAGCAGATAGGACAGTTTCGGGAGATTCCCCACCGAAGCTTGTTTGATCGAATCTCCCTATCGAGAGGTATTCATTTGGATCCAGGGCTTCAATACTTAGAGTTTCAGATCCTACTCGACCCCATGTTTTGAGAACAGGCATTGCATTATTAATACCTTCAAATGCTTCTAGGTCTTGACTGAAATTCAAATTTCGAATGGTGCAATCTATGCGAAGATCTGAACCTAAGGCATAGCTCACCTCACGGTCCAGATCAACTCTGAAACTTTCTGATTGAACTGCGAATGTTATGGTTGAAGACATCGTCAAAGCCAGAACAACCATCAAAGGGATAATTCGGCCTTTCCGCATTTTCAGATATCCAGCTGATATCAGGTTTTTCTGACCGAGAATAAATGAGAGTCTCTTCGAAACTTTGGCAAGCCCAACTCTAGATATTTGAGAACCATTGAATGCTATGAAGAACCAAGCAGCAGTGCCAAGTCCGAGCTCCATGAAGAAAATAATTGGATGTCTTGGTAATAGGAACACCATAACAACGACCAGTGCTAGAAGGAAAATGGATAATCCAATGGTGAATCCATGTGCCTCAGACTGGTCAGTCGATTCTTCAGAAACTTCAGCAAGAGTGAGGCTGATTTCAGTTGATGCTGATTTCCTGGCTAGATACAGTATGAATAGCAGACTAGGAAGAACAGTAAGACCAATCGCACGAATCACTGTGTTTGAACTGATGACTGTATTGGACAGATAGAAGAAGTAGATATCCCAATCGAAGGTCATGAAAGTAGTAGTTGAGGGAATTAGCGGTGCGAAAAGCACGCTGAAGATAATCCCAAGTGCGACCGAAAGCGCAGCTATCACTGCTGATTCCCACAAGAAAACACTTGACACTTGAGAGTAACTCGCTCCCTTGGAACGAATAATACCTACCTCAACATAGCGCGGTGCCATGAAGGTGTCTGCAGC
This sequence comes from Promethearchaeota archaeon, assembly GCA_048940045.1. Taxonomy (GTDB): domain Archaea; phylum Asgardarchaeota; class Thorarchaeia; order Thorarchaeales; family Thorarchaeaceae; genus SMTZ1-45. The sequence continues at coordinate 2,568 of JBHLOX010000049.1, read as the reverse complement.
AAATACCGAGAAGAAGAGGGCAAGGAGGATAACTGGGAGAGCAAGTACGGAGAGATCAAGAGTAGCTATATAGCTATTAACAACACCTTGGAGCTCCAATACCTTATCATGACCCTCCCAAGTGATGTCGTACAGCTCTTCGGTTCTCTCAGTCAGCTCAAAGATATTCGCCGCAACTCTTTGTGGACTGCTTGTAGCAAGTGCGCTAGCCGCTAATCTGACAAGCATTATCTCACTGAAGAACCCACTCGTGGAGAGTGAGCCAGCAGGAATCGAGTCGCTCCGGATTAGGATACTGTCACGGAGCCCCATCACTTCGTACGGGAAGTTAGTATTGTTCCAATTCGGCCGCCCGTTCTCGAATACATGGAAAGCTTGCTCAATCATGGAGTCATAAATTGGGAGGTCAAAGATTCCAACAATTTGGAGGTTGGTTAGACTCAACCGACCCAGTGAGTCCAATGTTGCGGGCAATATAGTTGCAGTTCCAGTTAGAAGCTCAACATCTATTGTGTCACCAATCTGGAGAGTGACATTGAAGACCTGTTCCACATAAGTGATAAACAACCGAGATACTATAATCTCGCCTGCACCGAGTTGGAAAGACCCCTCAATAGCATACATGGAGGCGGTCCTGTTAAGGAACTCATTATCCACGAATATGACTCTACAGTCTTTGATTCCAGCACTGTAAACCGGAGCGCTTATGTCATACTCTGTACTATCCGGGAGACTTGTGCCCCAGACCAAGCCCACAGTGGAGTTGACGCGGTAAGCATCCTCCACAAATTGACTTTGATCCATATAGCTTTCAGCAAGTCTAAGGGCTTCTGTTGATCCGGGAACATAATCAACCTTGATCTGATATGCATGGTCATCAAGATACTCGTAAATGCTAACATAGATACCAGTGTCACCCCAGACCATTGTGGATGCAAAAAGACTGATACCAAGACTAAGTGTGAGGGCTAAGCTAATTGCTCGAAAGGGGTTGGCTCTGAGTGCGCTTAAGGCGTAAGAGAGGCCATATGCTCTATTTCCTTTGGTTTTTGGGATCTTTGAGTTCTTTGATACGCCCACTCAGATCACTCCAAGGTAGAAGGTTTCTCACTAATCTGTTCATCTCCCTTTCGTGTACTCACATCCACCTTGCTATGTTTGAAGAAGTCACCCACAAGTTCATCAACTAGAACACCGTCACGGAGAAGGAGAATTCTGTCAGCCATTCGAGCTGTTTCTGGATCGTGGGTTGCTGCTATGACCGCTCGATTCTGATTCTTGGCGAGGTTTCTCATCAGTTGGATAATCTCTCCCCCAGTTTTGTGGTCTAGGTCTCCTGTTGGCTCATCACATAACAAAACAGCAGGATCATTTGCTAGGGCCCTGGCCAACGCAACACGTGATCGCATTCCACCAGAGAGTTCGTGAGGCATGTGCTCCGCTCTATGGTCAACAAAGACCGTTTCAAGGAGCTTGATGGCACGTTCTCGCCTCTTTTCACGAGGAATATCATCAAGAAGCATCGGCACCTCCACATTCTCGAGGGCGGTGAAGATCGGTAGGAGATGTTGATCCTGAAACAGGACACCAATCTTGTGGCGTCGCACTTCTGACATTCTTTCATCATCTAGATCGGTAATACTCTCACCATCGACAAGGATTGTACCAGATGTGGGTCTGTCCAACCCCCCTATCAGATTGAGAAGTGTGGTCTTTCCAGAGCCAGAGGCACCAACAATGGCAACGAATTCACCTCTGTCAACCTTCAGGTTTGTTCCTTGCAGCACTCTAATGATTCGTGAACCATCTTGGAACTCACGATGTACATCTATGCATTCAACAGCCACATGGTTTCCAACGGCCAAGATCCTTTTCACCAACTTCAAACTGGATATGACTCCGTTTTAAGGCTCGCCCTTTGAGCAGCTGTTTCTAGCAGTGTTTTAGACCCTTATGACAAAACGAAACTACCTTATGCAAAGCGCCATGGAAGAATGCAAGATGCGGGTATTTGCAATCTCAGGATATTCAGGCACAGGAAAGACATCCCTTGTTGAGGCAATTGTCAAATCACTTGTGAAAAGTGGTCACACTGTCGCTACAATAAAGAGTTCAAAACATGAAGCAAGTCCAGACCAAGGGACAGATACATGGAGGCATGTACAGGCGGGAGCTTCGATGACCATCTTCCTCGGGCCTTCAATGGAACAGGCTTCTCTCAAAGAACGAATTGGTCCTAGTGATCTAGATGAACTGTCCAAATATGACTATCTCATTGTTGAAGGTCTGAAGTCATTCAATATCCCCAGGTTCTGGTGCGTTGGAGATGCAGAACTTAATCAAGATGAGATTCCAGTGAACACCCAGGCGATTGTGAGCTGGTCAGACAGAGCGGGTGCACCTAGTATAGACCTTCCTATTTTCATCTCGAATGAGATAGAAGAGCTAGTTAAGATTGTGAGAGAAAAATCTGTGGATATTTCGGAAATCGAGTAAGAGGTGCGGCTCAGATACCCCATAGGTCGATCATATGTTCATAATCTCACATTGGAGGTTCATCACTGCCGC